>JBNKGY010000074.1:0-17315 GCA_050290065.1 Marinilabiliaceae bacterium | reverse complement strand
TATGGTTTAATTTTAATAACGGTCAGGTTGGACGGTTTAATCCTATAAATAATAGTTTAAATACGTACGATGTGGGTAGCGGTAATCGTTTAGATATTTTCAGTAATAAAGGCTTTCTGTTGTTTAATGATTCTATTGTTTATATCACAGGTAAAGATGAAATCATATATTTTGCGAAGGATCAGTTGAGAGACAATAAAAAGTCGGACCTTCCTTTTATTAGTGAAGTAAAAGTTCAAAACATAACTGTTTTACCGGGAGATACAATTAAAGGTCAAGTGGTTTTAGAGGAAGATATAAACTATTCACGAACACTGGAACTTGAATATGTGAATAGAAATTTTTCTTTATCATTTTCATCACCCTCTTATACCAATTCAAGATTAAATAAATATGAGTATATGTTGGATGGTTTCGATAATGAGTGGATTACGGTAGATAATAATTCAACAAATATTCAGTACACAAATTTATATCCTAAACATTACACTTTTAAAATAAGAGCAGCCAATAGTAGTGGTTACTGGAGTGATATCTCTGCCTATCAAATAATTATAAAACCACCATTTTGGTTGACTTACAAGGCTATTTTGTTAATATTGATATTGTTGTTTATCACTATATACCTGGTGCATCTGCAATTGAAAAAAAGTTTACTGTTAAAACAAGAGCTTCTGATGGAAAAAGTACACCGCGAACGCGAGGATAAACTAAATCATGAAAAACTTCGGTTCTTTACCAATATATCTCATGAATTAAGAACACCTATTTCGTTAATTATCGGTCCTGCAAAACAGCTTTATGAAGATGGGTTAAGCTCTAATTACCAGAAAAGTCGTATGGGGTTGATTCTGCAAAATTCAAACAGGCTTTATAATTTAGTGAATCAATTACTTGATTTTCGAAAGGCTCAGAATGGAGAACTTAAGCTGAAAGTTTCAAAAACAGATATACTCATATATTCTCAAAACATATTTAGGTCTTTTGAAGGATTAGTAAAAGAAAAGAAATTGAACTATCATTTTATATGTGATTATGATGAAATTAATGGTTGGATTGATGGCGATAAATATGATAAGATTCTATACAATCTATTATCCAATGCCATAAGGTTTACTCCCAAATACGGTAATGTAGATTTATACCTAGGTATTAATACAAATGATAGTGAGTCAAGGACTTTAATGGTTGAGGTTGCCGATGATGGCATAGGTATTCCAGCAGAAAGCCAGCATAAAATTTTCAAACGATTTTATCAGGTGGAGAATACGAAGGATGATCATACCGGAAGTGGAATTGGCTTGTCTTTAGTAAACTCCCTTGTGAAAATACATAAAGCGAATATGAAGCTTTATAGTGAATCGGATAAAGGAAGTGTTTTTACAATAGATATTCCAATTGATAAAAAGTTTTATGAAAAGAATGAAATTTTTGATTATGAATTGGATTCATCAAACTCTAATTATCCTTTGACAACAGATGTAAAGAAAAAAATTACATCAACAGAGCTTAAGGAAAAAATTTTAATTATAGAAGATAATCAGGAGCTAAGAAATTATATAGCTGATTACTTATCGGATTATTTCAAGGTTTATAAAGCCGAAAATGGAGAAGAAGGACTGCGGATTTGTCGTCAGGTAAGGCCAGTTATTTGTATTGCTGATGTGATGATGCCAGTAATGGATGGTTTTGAATTTTGTAAGTCTCTTAAAAATGATGAAAGAATAAGCCATATACCAGTTGTATTATTAACGGCTTTATCGGATAATGAAAATCAAATTAAGGGTTACAAATTAGGTGCCGATGGATATCTGACAAAACCTTTTGATCCTTCCTTACTTAAAACCAGGATAGAAAATATTGTGAAGGCCAGGGGCGATCTTAAAGCCAGATTTTCTGGAGATGTGGATAGTAATATTGGTGATTTAACGCACTCGCCTGTTGATGAGGAGTTTATGAATAGATTAACGGAAATTATTGAAGCAAATATTGATGACGTAAATTTGGCAGGAAATCTTTTGTGTTCAGAATTAGGAATTAGCTCATCTACTCTTTACCGCAGGGTAAAAGAACTTTCAGACTTATCGCCAAATGAATTTATTAGAACCATCCGACTTAAAAAGGCCGTTCAGTTACTTAAATCAAAACGTAATAATGTATCTGAAGTCTCAGATTTGGTTGGATTTAATGATCCATATTATTTCAGCCGATGTTTTAAAAAGCAATTTGGATTTCCACCAAGTAAACTAATTTTCTGAGTTTGCTATAAATTTTTGGATTCAGTCTTTATATGCTTTTTAGGGTAAACTGAATTGTAAAATTTTAATCAAATTAGTTGAATATGAAATGAATAGAAATATGATAATAAAGAATTTAAATCCTATGAATAATCTTAAAGTTGTTTTAGTCTTGTTCATCATTATTGCATTAGTGAGTTGTCAGGTAAAAACAAGCCCGGATAAAGTATTTAGTATAGCCGATTATGGAGCTGTGGCAGATGGAGTTACCGATAATGCAACAGCCATTAGAAAAACCATTGAAGCATGTGCCCAGGCAGGCGGTGGTAAAGTAGTAATTCCGGGAGAAGGAACCTTTTTGACCGGTCCGTTTGATTTAGCCTCTCAAATAGAATTGCACCTGGAAGCCGGAGCAAGATTATTAGCAAATCCTGATACAACAGTGTATACAAAAAGTGCATTCAGAGATAACCCAGGTGAAGGTACTATCTGGATTGGCGGAGAAAATCTTCATGATATAGCCATTACAGGTTTAGGGGTAATTGATGGTAATGGCATTCAATTTATGGGTGAAGAATTAGGCGATTCATATGAACTTTTACCTTTCAAAGTAAAAGATCCCCGGCCTCATGTTATTACGCTGGTTAATGTTAAAAATCTGAGAATAGAAAATGTAACCATTAGGCATTCGGCTTATTGGACAGTGCATCTTATTGGTTGTAACGATGGCGTAATCACTGGAGTTACTATTGATAATAGCCTGAAAATCAGAAACAGTGATGGAATAGACCTGGACCATAGTAAGAATATTAGAATAAGTGACTGCCATATACAAAGTGGTGATGATAGTATCTGCCTAAAAAACCGAAGAGAGTTTAAAGAATATGGTAGTTGTGAGAATATTGTGGTAACAAACTGCTTAATGTCATCGCGATCTTGTGCCTTCAAAATTGGATCAGAAAATATGGATACCATTCGCAATGTCACTGTAAGTAATTGCACCATACTGAATAGTAACCGAGGAATTGGAATTCAAAACCGAGATGAGGGGGTTGTATGTAATGTAATCTTTAACAATATTATAGTTGAAAGCAGGTATTTTAGCGATGTATGGTGGGGAAAATCAGAGCCTATTTATGTAACTGCTTATAAAAGAGCCAATATTGATCATAAAGATGCCAGCTGGAGATTTCCGGAAGGTGCTACAGAAGGTTCTGTTGGTCAGGTGAAAGATATTACTTTCAGTAACATACAATGTCGCTCTGAGAATGGGATATATGTCAGCGCCGAATCAAAGGATAAAATCGATCATATTGTGTTTGATGGTGTTACTGTTGAATTAAACAGAACAACAGATTATGAAGGCGGAATATATGACCGCAGACCATGCGTAGGAAATGGCTTGGTAAAGGCCAAAACATCTGGTTTTTATATTGATAATGTTACTGATGTCAAAATAGAAGACTGCGATATCAGGTTGGGTGATAAAGCACCCGATAACATGGGGAAACCAGTTTATCGCAGTAATTAAATGTTTCTCATATTTTTGGATTACAATTGATCACCAGTTCTGCATCAATCCGGATGCAGAACTTTTTTCTGTCCGATAGAACATATTACAGCCTAATCATTCACAATCCAGGCTTTAAGCGCATTTACCATAGATTTTCTATTACACATTTAAAGTGATTTAAAACAAGGCGTTTCAGCAAGATAGTGTCTTATTAGTTTATGATTTTTGCTACGTTCGGTATAGTTCAAGTAAACTTGACTCTGTTCTCACTTATCGCAAAAACTGCATTTTAAATGCTCATGACGAAGTTTTAATGCATAATCCGAGTTTAAGTTAAAATATATATTTTTGCAAACAACTTTTTCGTGTTCATAATGTTTAGTATTTAATCGTTATATACAAACAAAATTTTGTTAATAACCTGAGTTCGACATAAAATTTTGAATTCAGACCGCTTATAAATAGTGAGGTTCAACTGAAAATTATAAAATAATAGCGGGCTATTTTGAATAATTTTCAGGAAGAAGATCACTGCTTATTAGCGGAATCACTTATGCTTTGCATAAAAAACTGATCTACTGCGTTAAATTTATCGAGTTAGCTCGCTAGCCCTGCAAAATTTGCCTTGTATATCAGCCTTATATATCAATCTAAATTCGAAAATTTTAATCGAACTTAGGTTATTAGTAATTATTCAAGCGTTTAATAAAAATCATTTACCTATGAAAGTGAATTATTTGAAAATTAGAAAAGCAATTCCACAAATTCTGGCAGTTGCCATGTTGTTGACTTCCTGTAATGCCTCCAGAACATTAAAAGGCGGAGCCATTGGTGCCGGAGCCGGTGGAGCAATTGGAGGTATTATTGGTTCTAAGTCTGATAACACGGCTAAAGGTGCTATTCTGGGTGCTGTTATTGGTGGAGCTGCAGGTGCATTAATTGGTAACTACATGGATAAGCAGGCCCGCGAATTGCAGGAAGATTTAGAAGGTGCCAAAGTAGAGCGTGTTGGTGAAGGAATTAAAATTACTTTCGATTCCGGAATATTGTTCACAGTTAATTCTGATGCATTAACAGGTACGTCAAAGCAAAATATTGTTTCACTGGCGAAAACACTGCAAAAATACGAGGATACCAATATATTAATTGAAGGCCATACTGATAGTAGTGGTTCTGAGGAATACAATCAAACATTATCAGAAAAGAGAGCCGGTTCGGTAGCTGATGAGTTAAAAGTTTCCGGCGTGGCAGGTGCCCGAATTTCAGAAGTGGGTTATGGTGAATCTATGCCCATAGCAGATAATTCAACAGAAGCCGGGAAAAGAGAAAACAGAAGAGTTGAGATCGCTATTTTTGCAAATAAAAAGCTGCAAAGGGCAGCAGAAAGAGGTGATTTGGAATAGCGATTCATAGTCATATATAATTAATTTATACCGCGATAAGCAATTTATGAACCTCAAAGTGGTTTTACAATTCGTCTAATTCGCATAATTCGTGGTTGATAAGAAAACCTAACTTGTTGATTGTTAGGTATGAAATTTTTGCGATGTTTTTCATATACTCAAAAAATTTAGCAAAACCTTAATGACCAATGCAAAGTTCAATCATTCTCCTGTGTGCCCAATTATTTGCTGTGGCCACACCAGTTTCAAATGACTGAACTTTATAATTTTATGAGATAGGGGAAACATCAGTGAATTTATAAACGCATCAGGTAAAGCTTGATGCGTTTTTTTTTTGAGATGTGTGAAAATTGGATCAGCGGGTTTAATCACAATACAATGTCTGGCACACTGCTGACTTTTACAATATAACCTGAGACCCACTTGTTATCTCTGATGAAAGACAGAAGGCTGTTCGACCACTTGTTAACAGGTAATGTTTTGATATAAATTCTTCGGGATGCGTGTAATATTACACGCCAGTATATTTTAGTAAACTCGTAATATCTTCGTACTCAATTCGAATCAAATTCGAATGTTTTCGTATTTACTACATGTATAATTCGAAATTATTTAATGTTTATCATGTTGTAATTACATCTCAAACTTCATGTTGATTACGCTGAGTTATACTTCATATGGAATTGGATATAAAAAAGGTAAGCTGGCTGTAAGAGGACTTGTGCCCCATTATATTGATCGAGGAATTATTACACTAAGTATACTTGAGTTAAGTTTACTTGAACCATGCCAAATAAAGCACATATTATTTTTAAAAAAGCAAGAAGCTTTATGGTTGGAGCAGTTAGTTGGAGGCTAACTAAATTTTCAATGTGTTTCATTTGTAGCTATTTTCAAAAAACAATCTTCCGGCAATTTTTTATCATTTTTTTATAGGATAAATTAATTGTTAATTTTGGCGGGCGAAATGACTAAATATATTATTTAGTGCCTGTCCATAAAGTCAGGTGTTTGGATTATAAAGTTTAAATACAAGGCGTGTGAAAAATTCAAACCGCAGTATATTAGCGTATATGAGGATTTGGATATTGAGCAACAACGTAGTAGTTGGACTTTATAGACGAACACTATTTAGACACTGTCGATATGCAGCCATATATGGAGTATAAACATAATGACGTTATAGATATGTTGTGCAAAATACGCAAAGACAATACCGTAATGATTAGCAATGTGAGGTATTGAAAATAAAATGGATATTATACGTGATTTTGCAATACACTTTTAAATTAAAATTAGATACAAAAACGAAAAAACAAATTCAATTTCAAATAACTTAAATTAAAACAATGAGAAAAGTATTTATTTTATTCATGCTAACCTGTTTAGGTATTCAAGGATTTTCCCAAGAAAAACTTAATAAAATATCAGTAAATCCTATTCAACTATTTGGATATAACATTACTAATTTAGAATATGAAAGAGGGTTTAATGATGGAAAGATAGGTGTGTCTTTTTTTTATGGAACAACAGGAAGTGCAACAAGAAGAAATGGTGGTTATACAATGTATGTCACTGAGCAGAATGTAAATGTAAAAGGTTACAGCAATAGTATATCGCAAAACTCATTTTGGTATGGAGGACAATTGTCAGTAGCTTCGGCTAATATTTATGATTTTGAATCTTGGGATAATAGTGCTACCAATATTGGAACACTTGGATTGACCGGGAAAATTGGATATCAGTTTATACTAAAATCATTTTATCTGGATTTCTTTGGAGGTCTTGGCTATGCTTTGACAAATGATTTATTTGGAGATGCTGAATATTCAGGTGATGTAGAAGAAGTAAATTTACTATTAACATATGGAATTAAAATGGGAATAGCCTTTTAATTGGATAAAAAACTACTTTGCATAACGAGGTTTATAGTGTGCCTCCCAATAGGAAACACTAAGCAGTAAGCGTATCCTTAGCAAGGCCTACATGCGTAAAGAAAATGCAAAGGTGTAACAGGTATCTGCGACAAGGGACAACCGGAGTCAAAGAGAAGGCATACAGAAGTCAGAGCAGCCTCATAGTACCAAAGAATTCGGGGAAGTACCATCTGAGCGACCCGAAGGAGGGAAGGGGGTCTGTCAGTTAATATGGTTCAACCAAACGACACCATGGATTTACTCAGAGAAATCGTCAACAGGTATACGAATTTTGGTTGTATATTTATTTCAGATATTAAAACATATTGACTGAGGAGCCGGATACGGGAAATGAGGGACGAAATCACGAGTTCCATAAAAAAGAATACTTATTACGAGTAAATCTGTACGTCCGGATCTGCGGGGGATAGGTGGAGTAATCCGCTATTCTATCCCGATTATGTGCAAGGCAATGTGCACTTTGAGCATTTTTAAACTCAAAGGGTTCAACATTCGAAAAATCAATTACGCTAATTAATGGATGAAGGGTTTCTTGCCCAACCATATTATTGTATTCTGTGACAATGTTCTCTTTTATAATCTCACTCATAGCCAGTTTTTTCATTCACAATACAAATTAAAGGAACTATACACTACAATGTTGGTTCATAAGCCATAATTCTGTAATTTAGGTAGGCATTTCGGTAATTAGGGTAAATAGTGGAGGCTAGCTTTAATAATTTGTTAAAAGATCGATGCTAAAACAAGCTTTTGTAAATTTTATGCCTTTCCGGGCTTATTGCTTTTGATTCGCCTGGAATTAGCTTACCTTATTAATAATTTTTCTTCTCTTCGCCCAACGAAAGGCAATAAAGAAAAAGAAGAATTATTAAAGAAGTTTCAACATTATTAATCATCTAATTGTTAATAAAAAGTCCTTAATCCTGAGGTATGTATACAATACTTATCCTATACTTAGCAACAACATTTGCATTGTTCTTGATTCCAAAGAAGCAATCGAAATACAATGCAGTTTTGATTGCATTAGTTCAGTTGGGGGCATTTATTTACTTCTTCAAGCAACTGCCCATAATCCAGGCACAAAAAAGCATTTCATTATATATGGAATGGATACTTGAGCTGGGCTTGAATTTTGAGTTTACCTTAGATGGGCTGAGCTTGGTTTTTAGCTTGTTAATTACTTTTATTGGCTTTTTGGTGTTTATATATGCCCAAACTTATATGAAAACCTATTCAGGGACAAGGAGGTTTTATTTTTACCTTACCCTTTTTAGTGGGGCCATGTTAGGGCTGGTGTTATCGTCTAATTTTATTCAGCTATTTATATTTTGGGAGCTAACAAGTGTTTTATCATTTTTATTAATCAGCTTTTTTAATGAGAAGCCTAATGCGAGAAAAGCTGCATTCCAATCATTATTTGTAACCGGGCTGGGGGGGCTATGTTTGCTGGCAGGAATAATACTTATTGGCAGTATGGTTGATAGTTATTCCCTGAACGTTTGGTTGAGCCAGTCTCAAATTATAAAAAACGATAGCCGATACTTACCTGCTTTAATTCTAATTTTGATAGGCGTATTCTCCAAATCAGCCCAATTCCCCTTTCATTTTTGGCTTCTTGGAGCTATGCAAGCACCAACACCTGTTAGCTCATATCTTCACTCTGCAACAATGGTAAAAGCAGGCGTCTTCTTGTTAGCACGCTTATACCCGATATTAGGCAATACGACCGAATGGGTCAGTATTGTATCTATGGTAGGCGGGGTAACTATGCTTGTAGGGGCTTATCTATCAATTACACAAGTTAACGTTAAGCTTATACTAGCATATACCACCATTAGTGCTCTTGGCATTCTTACACTATTATTAGGCATAAATACACAGTTGGCAGTTAAAGCAGCTTTTGTTTTTTTGTTTGTACATGCTTTTTATAAAGCTGCGCTTTTTATGCTAGCCGGGTATATTATAAAACAAACCAATACCAAAACAATTGAAGGCTCTGGAGGCTTAATAAAAGCAACGCCAATTGGTTTTGTGATTGCAGCGCTTGCTCTTTTTTCCATGGCTGGCATGCCCCCATTACTAGGATTTATTGGGAAAGAGCTTATATACGAAGCTAAATTTGAATCCACATGGATGTCAGCCCTTTTGCTGGTGTTGGGTGTAACTACCAATATTTTTATGATTGCGATCTCCTTTTTATTGCTGTTTAAAATTTTTCTGGGTAAGTTAAAACCCAACCCTTCACTTCCCAATACCAATTATGGAATTCTGTTATTCAGCCCGGGTGTATTGGCTTTGCTAAGCTTAATATTTGGCTTGTTTCCTGATTTACTCAGCAGGATATTAGAACCGGCAATGCTCACTGTCCTTGAAGATAATATATCAGTAGACCTTAAATTGTGGCATGGTTTTAATCAGGTATTAATCTTAAGTTTATTTACCATTTTAATGGGGATAATCCTTTTTATTATTCTGTATAAAAACAAAAGCGTTATTACTGTTTGGCAAAGATTAAACAGCCATCTGTTTTCCATATACCTTTCCAATGTGTTTTTTAATGCCGTGGAAAACATCATCTCATTTTCCAGAGACAACATTAAGTTTATTCAACATGGCTATAACAGGTATTATATCATCACAATTGTATTAATAACAACCTTACTTGTATCTTTACAACTATATCTTACAAACGGCTGGCAAATAGACATGTCATTATCAAGCTATCCGTTTTATATCTCAGGGCTAGTATTTATAATAGCCATTTCAACAATATTGAGTATAATATCAATGAACAGGTTATTTACCATAGCAGCTATGGCTGTAATTGGGTATGGCATTTCATTGATTTATATTTACTATAGCGCCATTGATCTGGCAATCACCCAAATTATTATTGAAACCTTAATGGTAGTAATGTTTGTTATAGTGCTAGGCAAATTACCCAAATTTAAAAAGTTCTCTAAAACATCAACAAAAATAAGGGATGCTATTATTGCTATAGCATTTGGTGTTGTTATGGCCTTTCTAGCGCTGAATGCCATAGACGCAAACCTTAATCCAACCATTTCGGAATATTTTATTGACAATAGTTTATTAAAAGCCTATGGTAAGAATATTGTCAATGTAATACTAGTAGATTTTAGGGCTCTAGATACTTTAGGGGAAATAACCGTTCTGGCTATAGCAGCTTTGGGAGTTTATTCATTGTTGTACGTAAAAAATACTAAAAAATGAATTCAATAATATTACAAATAGCTACAAGATATTTAAAAACGATTTTTTTGATATTTGCAGTTATTGCTCTCTGGCAAGGGCATAATCATCCCGGAGGGGGCTTTATTGGTGGGCTTATAGCTTCTCTTGCTACTGTTTATAGCAGCATTGCTTATACCAATAAAACTATAAGGAGTCGGATAAAGGTAAAACCAACATACTTTATTGGTATTGGTTTAATTTGTGCCCTCACCAGTTTATTGCCCAGTATTTTATTAGGATCCCCAATAATGAAGGGGTACTGGGTGGTATTTGACATGCCTGTGTTTGGGCTCATTAAACTAGGAACTCCACTAATATTTGATATTGGCGTGTTTTTTACTGTAATAGGGATTACACTCATGTTTTTATTCACATTATCAATAAACGAAGAGTAATGGAAGTATTATTATCTGCACTTATTGGTTTGTTGTATGCTGGAGGTGTTTACCTTATTTTAAGACGAAACATCCTACGATTTATTATTGGGATTATTTTTTTAGGTAATGCCACCAATATGCTTGTCTTTCTATCTGCAGGCATAGTCCCCGGGCAACCACCTATATTAAATGATGTTAATGATAATATTCAAAAAACTGCTGATCCTTTGCCTCAGGCATTGGTATTAACAGCTATTGTAATAGGCTTGGGCATAGTAATATTTACCCTTGCATTAAAATATAAGTTTTTCACTGCAACAGCCATTGATGATATGGATCAATTAAAAAACACAGAAGGTTAAATATGAATGAAATAGCCCTACCTATATTATTGCCTTTAGCCCTTGTCATTGTTTTAATCTTTGTGTGGGCAGCCTCCACAGCCAGATGGATAGGTATTATTGGCTGTGCCCTGTTACTAGCAGTTTCAGTATTGCTTTTCTTTCAGGTTAGGCAAGATAACATACTGGTATTGCAGGTAGGTGGTTGGGAAGCGCCTTATGGCATCTCTTTGGTAATAGATTATTTCAGTAGCCTAATGTTGCTGGCCTCAAACCTTATCGTTTTTGTTATTTCCATTTATGCCTTTCATTTTGTGGGTAAGAATGAAAAGTTCTCAAAATTCTATCTTTTCTTTTTTGCACTAATACTAGGGGTAAATGGGATTTTTATCACTGGTGATGCCTTTAATTTTTACGTGTGGCTTGAAGTTATGCTGCTTTCTTCCTTTGTGCTTATAACAATGGGTACTACTAAAAATCAGCTTGAGGGTGGTATCAAGTATATGTCATTAAACCTTATTTCTTCGCTTTTGTTCCTGGCAGGGCTAGGCTTGTTGTATGGTAAAACGGGAACATTAAATATGGCTCACCTGGCAATGGTTATAAGCAACAGTAAACAGGGCCTTCTAATGAATACATCCGGAATGTTATTTTTTATTTCCTTAGGAATAAAAGCAGCCATCTTTCCCCTTTTCTTTTGGCTGCCTGCTTCCTATCATACCGCAAATATTACAGTTACATCATTGTTTGCAGGCCTGTTAACTAAAGTAGGCGTTTATGGTTTTATTAGGTTTACCACTCTGTTTTTTATGGGCAACGACAGTTTATGGCAAGAGTTATTATTGATTTCTGCCGGATTAACGATGGTAATTGGAGGTATGGCTGCATCAATACAGTATGATACCAGGCGCATTTTATCATACCATATAATTAGCCAAATTGGCTATATGATTATGGGGCTTGGTATTTTTACCCCATTGGCCATTGCTGGGGCAATCTATTTTACCATTCATAATATGTTAGCAAAAACCAACACCTTTTTAATAGCTGGTGTTATTAATAAATTAAAGGGGACATTTGATTTAAAAATTATAGGAGGACTGTTTAAGGAAAGCCCTTTTCTGGCTGTCCTATTTGTCATTCCGTCTTTTGCTTTGGCTGGTATTCCCCCCTTATCAGGCTTTTTTGCAAAGCTTGCCCTCATAAAGGCAGGTATTGATGATAAATATTACCTGATTACAGCGGTAGCGATTCTTACAAGTCTTTTAACCCTCTATTCAATGATTAAAATATGGAATGAAGCCTTTTTAAAGCAGCAACCCGAAAATACTTGTTTGCCGAAAGCTATTTCTCTCAGTTTGAGCGATGTGCTTCCATCTGTTATTCTTGGGCTATTCACTATTGCCCTGGGGGTGTTCGCTGCCTTTTTTATGGAATTAACCATGATAACAGCCAACCAATTACTCCATCCGGATGTTTATATTAATGCAGTATTAAAAGGAGTAAAATGAAGGTAGTTAAAAAAATATACCTGGCTGTTTATTTTCTCATTTATTACTTTTTTAAAGTAGTACAGGCAAACATATATATTACCTATGATATTTTAACCCCTAAAGCATTATCCACTCCAGAGCTTATTTGGATTCCAATTAGAGTCAATTCTGATCTTGGGCTACTATTGCTGACAAACCTTATTACCATGACGCCGGGTACTTTAAGCATAGAGGTTACTGAGGATAAGACGAAAATTCTTGTGCATTGTTTGTATAATGACAAGAATGATAGTGTAATATCAGATATTGAAAAAATTCAGTCAAAAATAATACGTTTAACAACATAGTGGGGTATATGGACTACAGCATTTTAAATACCGCTATTTTAATAGGTTTTTCCTTTATGTTATTGGCAATCATCCTGGCATTATACCGTCTTGTAAAAGGCCCGGGTATGCATGATAGGATTGCGGCAATGGACTTGATGGCATCGATAACTATGGGGTTTATATTATTATATAGCCTTGTAATTAAAAAGAAATTGTACATAGATATTGTTATTGTGTTGTCCCTTGTTTCATTTATTAGTACAGTAGCCATATCTACTTATTTAAAACTGAAATATTCGAAGCCATGAAAGACCTTATTATTTCTGTTTTCATAGTTTTAGGCGCCTTGTTATTTCTAATTGCCGCACTTGGCTTGATAAGGTTTAAAGATCTTTACAGCAGGCTTCATGCAATTTCCAAAGCTACATCTTTGGGGATCCTTTTTCTTATAATTGGAGTGGTGCTTTATTTTCAGGATTGGGAGATTGCAATAAAATCATTCCTTGTTATTGTCTTTATTTACTTGACTTCACCCCTCTCAGCCCATTCTATTGCAAAATCATATAAAGATGTAAATCGTAAGAAAAAAAACTCGTAAATTAAGTATATTGATCGTTTGTGAATCAGTTGTATTACTAATAAAAAATGAGGCCATGAAATATCTTCAGAAAATACTTGTAACGATTGATTTCAGTGAGTCATCGAACTATATAGTTGAAAACTCAATTAAACTAGCTGAAAAATTTAATTCAGAAATTACATTAATGCATGTAATTGGCGAAGAACATTTATCTGAAAAGCTGGATCATTTTATTGAAGAATCGGTACAAACAGAATTAGATAAAATTGCTTCACAAATAACCTCAAAGGGGATTAAGCTTAATGAATCTGTCATAACGCATGGAGCACCCTTTGAGAAAATAATAGATGAGGCATCAGCCAATGATTATAATGTGATTATAGCTGGTAAATCAACAAAGACAGAAAATAATTCATACGGCAATGGAACAACTGTAGATAAACTAATTCGAAAAAATGAAATTCCTGTTTGGGTTGTCAGGCCTCAACCTGTGGGAGATATTAAAAAAATATTGTGCCCGGTTGACTTTTCCGACGCTTCTAAAAGGGCTCTTGATAATGCTATTACCCTGGCACGTAGTTACAAAGCAACCTTAACCATTCTGAATGTTTATAAGCCTATCCATTATTCCTCTATGTGGTATGAAGTTGATAGTGTGAATGAAAACAAAGCGCTTAGGTTAAATCAAGAAGCTGAGTTTAAAAAGTTTCTTACCAACTTTGATTTAACAGATGTTTCTTATAATGCTGTTTCTTTGGAAGGAGAAGTACATTCAGAAATATTGAAGTTTGTTAAGGAAAATGAAATAGGCCTTTTACTGATGGGGACGACTGGAAGAAGTGGATTAAGTAGGTTATTAATGGGCTCAACTACAACTAAAGTTACCCGTGAGGTTCAATGTAATTTTATTACAACAAAAACAAAAGATATTACAGATGACTATTTTGGAAGTAGCTTAAAATCATTGGAGATAATTATTAATTCAGCAAGAAAACTTATTGAAAAAAAAGACTATAACGGAGCCATAGAGAAATATACTATTGCATTAAAACAACATCCATACAATATTCCTGTTTTTTTGGGGCTCATTGAATGTTACGAAGCCATAGATGATAAGGATAAAGTTGAATATTACCGAAATAATGCCCATATAATAGTAGAACGAATATGGGGAAAAAAGTACCTACACATATTTAAATTATAGCTATTTTATTCTATAGTTAAAGAAAATACCATTGATAAACCTGGGAGCCATATTAGTATTGCTCCTTTTTATATATATATCATCTCTTTGTTTTATTTATGACAGGTTTTTAGTTAATAAATCAAAAGCTTAACAATCCGTAATTAAGGTAATTCTATCAGTAATAGGAGTATTACAGTAAAAAAAACTATTGTTTAGGCAATACTATCTCCGGCCTCATGAAAATGAAGCTTGAGTGGGGTTATCATCCGGGTTAAACTAATAAAGTAGCAAGTAACGAAGGAAGGTGGCCTGCAGGAGAACGTATTCTGGGGATCTCATTGATTTTATGCATGGTTCCTTTTTTACACACCGGGCATTTTGTGATGTCGATATTCAGGATGCGTTTCAAACATTGAGCCACTGTTTCGTGTTTGATGATTTGTTTTTTATGAATGTTGTCAATAGATGGTTTTTCGAATTGAAGTTGTAACTTTCTTTTTGTTGTAGCATTATAAATTCCGAAGTACCTGATTTTAACAAAATGGGAGGGAAGAATATGCAGGCAAAATCTACGAAGGAATTCGACACCGGTAAGTTTGGTAGGCTTCCTTTTAGCCTTGTCGCGGTAATCCTTAGCTATAAACTCAACATGAGTATCCGTTATGTTTGTAATATTCCGGTTTGAGATAGCCACCCGATGCATATATTGCCCCAAGTAACGGATTACGTGATCAGCATCCGCCATTGAAGGTTCCCTATGCACCACCCAATCTTTTTTGTAGTCCATATCGATGTCGTTATTAAAACCATGAAGTTGACCATCTTTAAGGAGGGCCAGGTCCAGACTTTTGAGGAATTTATTTTAAAAAGATCTACTGAGTTGAAGCACCAGATACAGGTATTTTCCGTTCACCCCAATATTTTTCTATGTGCCATTTAAGGCATACCCGGCAGCGGGCACCAGGCAATGTTAATGAGGATGCAACGAAAGATTCTGTCCCCACGTATGCAAAACAGCTACAGGTCCAGATTCTACACCGTAGTGAGTATACCCAAAACTATGCAAAGTACGCCATACTGCACCGAACAGAATCTTGTAATAGAGTTTGTCGTTCCATAGGCAAATTGTTTAAACAATGGGGTACGGTAAAAACAATGTGGTAGTGTTTAACCGGCAAGGTACGGTCTGTTAACCTGTCAATCCATTTGATTGGTTTGGCAAGCTGGCATTTAGGACAATGCGTTGCCACAGCTGTTATAGCTGTACCGTATAATACCACAGCAATCACAAGCCTCTTCATGTCCGCCTAAAGAAGCTGTACGACATTGCAGGATATCAAATTGTCTTCTTTCTCTTTTCATATGCTTGTAAATTTAACGATTACAAGCTTAACTTTTTGTCCAGGTAAATATAGCAGTTCCACCCGATTGTGCCTTATTAAAATGGACATTAACAAAGATACCAGACACGGATGATATTATTAGTTTTAGGAAACCTTTGGTTACTTAAAATAATGATTTCTAATTTACTATATTTATTGTTGTTATCAAATGAAAAGCTATTTAACCCCAAAAAGAGGATACTATGAGCGTTTTAAAGCATGAATACACATTTTATGAATTAATGTGGCAAGATTTCGCTAGAGAAAATGCAATCCCTAAACCTGTTTGGTTGCGTCTTGCCCTTGAAAAAAAGATTGATTCTTTTGATAGCGGACTCTTCCCTTCAAAAGAAGCTGCTTTATCATCAAACCATCTGTATCGATATTGGAATATGATTTCGGTAAAGGACCATAAAGATGAAATATTAATTGGACAGTGTGGCGAAATTGAACCTGTTTATGATCAATATGCAATATCCTTTTTTGTTCAGGACAATTCAACAGGAGAATTGTTTTATCCTCAGAATTATCTGAGCTTTGTTAAGCAAAGTCTTAAGAACGATTATATTCCAATTGTGACTACTTTGTTTGAAATCCCTGATAAATTCAAGCTTACTCAAACATCATTTGCAACCTTGGTAGATGTTAATGATAAAAAACAAGCTTGTATTGTTAAGCTGAAATTAGAGAATTTATCTAGTAAAAAAGAAAAATTCACTTTGTTCGCCAATATATCTCCCGTTGGGCTTTCAGGATTTCAGAGAAGGGATACCTGTGTGAATCGCTATGTTGAAGGTAATCGAATTAATCATTTGAAATTGAACAGAACACAAAATAACCTTTCATATTTGCAAATAAACAGCACATTTGGACCTGTTTTTGAATCCTATCCTGATGTTAAGGGGATATATGGGAATGATTTAAAAAAAGAAGACATATTACACTATGTTTATTACAACCCTTACATTTATCTCAAAAACAAACAACAGTTAAATGATTCTGACGAAGGTGAAGATTCTTATGCAGGATTTGTAACTGGTGTTTGTGGGTGGGATAATGAAATGGAAATTGGTAGCGAAATTGAGAGAGTGATTTATATTCCGGCTGATGACTTTAGAGGAGATGATATATTAGCTTTCCACAATTGTGATGCAGATGTACTATCACAAAGTACAGAAATCTTTTGGACACAAAAATTAACTCAAAGCGGACTTATTGTTTCGAATTCAAATGCAACAAAGCAAATGCAAGAATATAATGATCTGTTTAAGGTTTGTCGATC
>JBNKGY010000073.1:0-17380 GCA_050290065.1 Marinilabiliaceae bacterium | reverse complement strand
TATTAATAATATTGTGGTTGAATGTTTGAATATTGTGGAAATTCTAGATCAGGGTGGAGCCTTAAATGGAGTTAAACCTGTTAATTTACAGGGGCAGGAAGTTATTACAGAGGTCATTGTGCATGAGGTGGATAAGTACACCGGTACAATCCCTGAAATCAGAGAACTATCTCCTAAAATAAATGACTTACAGCTACTTTCATCAAAAATTTCGGCAATTATTTCTCCAAATATCGAAAATCCGGTGATGGACAGAGAAAAATATTTGCAAACAGTTGGCTTCTACGTCAAACAATCCGAAACTCTTTTCTCCAGAATAAATGAAATTGAGAATAAAATATCTTACGATATAAACAGAAACGTAGTTTCTTTAAACAATGCGAGCATAAATATTATAAACCGATACAATAATATTAAGTATCTGAGTCTTTTCATATTCACGTTTTTAGCCATTATAGTAACCTATTATATTATTATTCAAATTAAGAAAGTAATATTAATCAGGAAGAAAGCAGAAGACAATAACGAGAAATTATTGCAGGCGGTTGAGCAGAGTCCGATATCCATAATGATTACAGATACCAAAGGGAATGTTGAGTATGTGAATAAGGGCTTTGAGAAGATTACAGGATATGGTAAAGATGAGGTTTTAGAAACTAAAATTGACTTTTTCCATAACAGCAATAAGGCGGTTTCTCCAAACTTCTGGCATACCATTCAGGAGGGCAGAATTTGGACGGGAGAGGTTAATAACAGGAGAAAGAATGGTGAGTTATATTGGGAAAAGGTATTGATATCTCCGGTTTTAAGCAAGGAAAAAACAATTTCGTCATTTATTGCCATTAAAGAGGATATTACTGAGAAAAGAAATCTGACACACTCATTGGAGGAGTCCATAGAATCCATGAAAACTATTATCGAGAACTTACCTGTAGGCATCTTGATAGTAAATAGTAAAAAGGAAATTATTCAGGCCAATGATACAGCCGCCAAAATAATGGGGTTCACAAATCAGCATGAAGTAATTGAGGGCATGCAAGGGGTGGAATATGGCGAGGTTTTTATCACTCAAAAAGAAGAGCATATTTCCGATCCAACCACCAGAATTGTGGTATCAATGTTGGAAGAAAGGTTGGAGGTTAAGCAAAATAACAAATCCAGATCCATTCTTAAAAACATAATTCCTATCAGGTTAAACTATGAAAATGTATATCTGGAGGCATTTATGGATATTAGTGCACAGAAAGAAGTGCAGCAAAGAGAAGCGGAATCCAATAAGGCAAAATCCGAATTTTTAGCCAATATGAGTCACGAAATACGTACTCCTATGAATGGTATTATTGGAGCAACTGAACTTTTAAGCAATACTAAATTATCCAGAGAACAATCCAATGTTGTTTCAATAATCAGTCGCTCTTGTGAAAATCTATTGAATATTATTAATGATATTCTTGATTTTTCAAAGATCGAAGCTGGTAAAATGAATATTGAACCTTATCCTTTTAATATTAGATCAACAATTGATTATCTGATGGATCAGATGTCATTTAAAACTAATGAAAAGGGGATTGAGCTGATCAGTAGTGTGGAGCAAACTATTCCGAGTATATTAATTGGTGATGAAAGTAGATTAATACAGGTTCTGGTAAACTTGTTAGGCAATTCAGTGAAGTTTACATCAGAAGGTGAAGTTGTACTAAAAGTTGAGGTAAACAAACAGATTGGTTCCAGACTGTCTTTGCATTTCATGGTTGAAGATTCCGGTATCGGTATTCCAAAAGATAAACTCGAAAAAATCTTTGAATCCTTTACACAGGCAGATGGTTCAACAACCCGTAAATTCGGTGGTACCGGACTGGGAACCAGCATATCAAAAATGCTTATTGAGTTAATGGAAGGAAAAATATGGGTAGAAAGTCCTAATCCTAATTTTGCTTGGAGTGAAGATACCCCGGGTTCTGTATTTCATTTCGTATTGCCTTTTGAAATTGATAAAAATCAGGAAGCTGGAGATTTGCAAGCGGGTAAATTTGCGGGATTAAAAACGCTGGTAGTAGATAATCATAAAACAAACCTGTTATTACTTAAAAAAACACTTAACAACTGGGGTATTGTGTCTCAAAGTACTTATGATGAAAAAACTGCCTTAGATTTAATCAAAGAGAAAAAAGATCTGGATTTAATTATAATCGATTCCCATGTTTTTAGTAAGGTGGATGAATCATTTATTGACACAATTAAAGAAATTAATCCGGATCTTAAAATAATATTATTTACCTCGGATAACAGATGGGCTAAAACTATTGGAGAAAGAGGTATTGATAAAATCATACATAAACCAACAAAGCACAATGATTTATTTAATGCTATAAAAGCGTTATTTTTTGCTGATGATACCATGGAAGGTGTTAATAGTGAAGAAGTTCTGTCTTTTGAAGAAAAAATAAAAGGGAAAATTGTATTGCTGGTGGAAGATAATCTGATCAATCAGAAAATTGCCGAAAAAATGCTGGATAAGATAGGCCTAAAAATTGCCATTGCTAATAATGGTAAAGAAGCTGTTGAAATGATATCGAGCGGGGAATTTAAGTTTGATTTGATATTGATGGATGTACAAATGCCGGTAATGAATGGTTTGGATGCCACAAGGGAGTTGCGGGCTAATCGTGTTGATACACCCATTATTGCTATGACAGCAAATGCCATGAAAGGAGATAGAGAAGTTTGTATTGAAGCAGGTATGAATGATTATATCGGAAAACCGGTTAAGTTGGATAACCTGGCTCAATTAATGGATAAATGGTTGTAATCGTATATCAATCTTAAGCATACAGATTCTAAATTTCACTTTATTCTCAATCCGGTAGCCTATCATTAAATAAATCTTTATATTCGCAGTGTAAAAATTAGGGGTGCCTTACATTACAGGCTGAGATCATACCCATAGAACCTGAACAGGTAATGCTGTAAAGGGATATATGATTTCTCGTAGTATATTTTTTGGCACCATATGTTTTATTTCTTAGATAAATATATATGGTTATTTTTATTAATGATGAAAAAAGAGAGGTGCAGGTTTCTTTATCCGTAGGCGATCTTTTTAATGAATTGAACTTCACTTCAACGCATGGCTTGGCCATTGCAATAAATCAACAAATAGTATTAAAAAAAGACTGGGACTCCACCGTGCTGAACGAGAATGATCAGGTATTGATTATATCAGCAACTAAAGGTGGGTAATTTTCTGCATCAGTCAATTGTTAAATTGATACGTGACAAATCAATCAAATTCACATTTACCTATTGTTAGAGATCAATTATGTGAAAGAACATCATAGAATTATGATTCTTTCCTTTTTGTATCTATTATCCTGATATCTAGTGTTTTAATCGATTTCAGGTTTTTCTATTTAATAAATGGAGTCTGTTATAATCAAGAGTGGAAACAGGAAATATCCTGTTTCAAGCTTCAAATAGTTGCAGTTTATAACTGGCCATTGAAAGAAAAATAAACCCATGAAGACAAACAATTCTAATCAAATTACAACCGGATCATTTCCAAAGTCAAAAAAAATATACGTTAAGGGTGATGTCTATGATATTAATGTCCCTATGCGTGAGATAAGACTTTCGAATACAACAGACAAAGAGGGGAAGTGTACCAAAAATTTTCCTATTACTGTTTATGATACTTCAGGTCCTTATACGGATCCGGATTATCAGGTAGATCTAACAAAGGGAATTCCTAAGATAAAAGAGCAGTGGATTTTGGAAAGAGGTGATGTGGAAGAGCTACAGGAGAAGACATCTGCCTATGGAAAAGCTAGGTTAGAGGATGTTGCACTGGATGGTATTCGGCATAAGCACCAGCGAATCAAACCCTTTAAGGCTAAAGATGGTAAAGTGGTAACACAGTATTATTATGCCCAAAAAGGTATTGTTACACCGGAAATGGAGTTTGTGGCCATTCGTGAAAATCAGAGAGCAAAAGAATATTATGCTGCCACAGGATATACTGCTGAGCAATTAGAAAACATCAAGTTTATTACTCCTGAATTTGTCCGTGATGAGATTGCTGCAGGTCGTGCTATTTTGCCGGGGAATATAAATCACCCGGAGGCTGAACCCATGATTATTGGGAGGAATTTCCTGGTAAAAATAAATGCTAACATTGGTAATTCGCCTACAACATCGAGTATTGAGGAGGAAGTTGAAAAAGCAGTTTGGGCCTTCAGATGGGGTGCTGATACGATAATGGATTTATCCACAGGAGCTAATATTCATGAAACGCGTGAATGGATTATTCGAAATTCGCCGGTACCTGTTGGTACGGTGCCTCTGTATCAGGCACTGGAAAAAGTAAACGGTCAAGCTGAGGAATTAACCTGGGAAATTTATAAAGATACACTAATAGAGCAATGTGAACAGGGGGTAGATTATTTTACCATTCATGCCGGTATGCTTAAAGGTTTAATTGAAACCACAGAGCATCGTAAAACCGGTATTGTATCCCGAGGTGGAAGCATCATGGCCAAGTGGTGTATGGCTCATGATAAGGAAAACTTTACATATACACATTTTCAAGAGATATGTGAAATTCTGGCTCAGTATGATGTTGCTGTATCGTTGGGAGATGCCATGAGACCGGGAAGTATTTATGATGCCAATGACAGGGCTCAGTTTGGTGAATTAAAAACCCTGGGTGAGTTGACGAAGGTGGCCTGGAAGTACCATGTTCAGGTGATTATTGAAGGTCCGGGTCATGTTCCGATGCATATGATAAAACAAAATATGGATGAGCAATTGAAAATGTGTCACGAGGCTCCTTTTTATACATTAGGACCTTTGGTAACAGATATTGCTCCAGGATATGATCATATCACGTCAGCCATCGGCGGTAGCATGATAGCCTGGCACGGAACTTCAATGCTTTGCTATGTTACCCCTAAAGAGCATCTGGGATTACCGAATAAAGAAGATGTGAGAACAGGTGTTGTAACCTATAAGTTAGCAGCTCATGCAGCTGATTTGGCAAAGGGGTTTCCGGGTGCTGATATAAGGGATCACGCCATGAGTAAAGCTCGTTTTGAATTCAGATGGCACGATCAGTTTGCTCTGGCACTCGATCCGGAAAAAGCGGTTAGTGATCACGATGAAACCTTGCCGGATGAAGAAGAGAAAAAGTCGCATTATTGCTCCATGTGTGGAGAACACTTTTGTTCAATGCGTGCAAATTATGAGGTAAGAGAAAAACTGAAGGAAAAAGCCTGATTTAAAAATTAATAAAGATGAATATTCCTTTTGTATTAACTATTGCAGGTCATGATCCCAGTGGGGGAGCAGGATTTACTTCTGATGTAAAAACATTTGAATTTCATCAGGTTTATGGTCTCTCGGTAGCCACTGCTTTAACCATTCAAAACGATTCAGAGTTTGAATCTGTAAATTGGGTTGATGATTGTTTGATCATCGACCAGATTCAGGTTTTACTTAAGAAATATGTTGTGGAGGTGGCTAAAATTGGATTAATTAGGAATCTGTACTCTTTAAAGCTAATTGTAAAAGAGTTGCTGAAATTTAATCCTGATATAAAAATAATATGGGATCCTATTCTCAAAAGTAGTTCTGGTTTTGATTTTCATCAAGATAGTGTTATGGATCCAGAGCTATTGAATCAATTATTTTTGGTTACTCCGAATCTATCGGAGTATGAGCAATTGAAAAGCATGGTAGATATAGCAAATAGTTGTCATTGGTTAATAAAAGGAGGTCATCGAAAAAATAAAAAAGGAACTGATGTACTGATTTCAGGAGGAAAGGATTATGAATTGGAAGGAGATTCCTTTAAAGGAAAATCAAAGCATGGAACCGGGTGTGTACTCTCGTCTTCAATAGCTGCATTGTTGGCTAAAGGGGAAGGATTAAAAGAGGCATGCCGTTTAGGAAAAATTTATGTTGAAAGATTTATTCTGAGTGAAGATGGGAACTTAGGTGTACATCATCACTTCGAAAATTAATGGTATAAACAATGGATACATTAAAAATTGCAGATAAAGAATTTTCTTCCAGGTTATTTACCGGAACGGGGAAGTTTAGTTCAAACCAATCCATGAAAGACGCTATTGTGTCTTCAGGGTCAGAGTTAGTTACTGTGGCATTGAAACGTGTTGATATGAAGGGAGGACTGGATGAAATGATCAATCACCTTCAGATTCCGGGTGTAAATCTTTTGCCCAATACCAGTGGTGTTAGAAATGCGAAAGAAGCTGTTTTTGCAGCACAGCTGGCCAGAGAGGCTCTGGGAACCAATTGGTTGAAGCTGGAAATTCATCCGGACCCTAAATATTTATTACCTGATGGGGAGGAAACTTTAAAGGCTTGCTATGAGTTGGCTAAAGATGGTTTCGTTATTTTGCCTTATATACATGCAGATCCGGTTTTATGTAAAAAACTTGAGGATTCAGGTGCTTCAGCGGTTATGCCATTGGGTTCTCCTATTGGGAGTAACCAGGGATTGCGAACCCGAGAGTTTTTAAAAATTATTATTGAGCAGTCCAATCTACCGGTTGTGGTGGATGCTGGGATTGGTGTTCCATCGCATGCTGCAGAGGCTTTAGAATTAGGAGCTGATGCTGTTTTGGTAAATACTGCTATTGCGGTTGCTGATGATCCTGTGGCTATGGCACAGGCATTTAAAATGGCTGTTCAGGCTGGGAGGATAGCTCATCAGTCTGGTCCCGGATGTGTAAATATTAAAGCTGAAGCAAGTAGTCCGCTTACTAGTTTTTTAAATGAGCTATAGCATACTTTAAAATTGGCGGAGTGTTAATACTGGCGGGAAAACTAAGTTTTTGATAAGAAAAGTATAGGAATGAGGCTTTGCAGTTTTGAAAATATGGAGTTTACTTTTGTAAATAACTTCTATTAAAACAGGTGTAAAGAAATTATTAGACTTTTCTTGCAGAGACTATTTGCAATGGAAGGCATTGGGGTAAAATATATCTTAATAAAGATCAATAAATTATGTCGTTTACTCAATTACATCAACAATATAAATGGGATGAGGTTAAAGCATCCATTCACAACAAGTGTGCTACAGACGTAGAAAAAGCACTTAAAAGTGAAAAATGTACTCTCGATGATTTTAAAGCATTAATTTCTCCTGCTGCAGAACCTTTTCTGGAACAGATGGTTTTAAAAAGCCGGCAGAAAACATTAAAGCGGTTTGGCAAAACGATTCAGCTTTATATTCCGCTTTATTTATCCAACGAATGTGCTAACGGTTGCATCTATTGCGGTTTTAATTGCAAAAACAAGATTGCTCGGTGTACTTTGAATATGGATGAGGTGATTCAGGAAGCTAATGTGATTAAATCCATGGGTTTTGAGCATTTGCTGTTGGTTACAGGTGAACATCCTCAAAAGAGTGGCGTTGATTATGTTGAGAAGGTAATTTCTAAACTGAAGCCCCTGTTCGCAAATATCTCTGTTGAAATTGCCCCGATGGATTTAGGGGATTACCGTAAATTGCAACAGCATGGTTTAAATACTGTCTATGTGTATCAGGAAACTTATTATAAAGAACGATATCCATATTATCACCCCAGGGGTAAAAAAGCAGATTTTGATTATCGGCTTGAAACTCCTGACAGACTGGGACAAGCTGAGATTCATAGGATTGGTTTGGGTTGCTTGTTAGGCTTGGAAGACTGGCGGACAGATAGTTTCTATACGGCTTTGCATCTGGCCTATCTTGAGCAGCGATACTGGAAAACTAAGTACAGTATTTCGTTTCCTCGATTGAGACCACATGTCGGGAGCTTTGAACCGAATTCTCCGGTAAACGACAGGCAGCTTGTGCAATTGATTTGTGCGTATAGAATTATGAATGAAGAATTGGAGATTTCACTTAGCACAAGAGAAACACCTTTGTTCAGAGATAATATGATGGGTATAGGAGTTACCAGTATGAGCGCCGGAAGTAAAACGGAACCAGGTGGCTACTCTAACCCTGATAAAGAATTAAAACAATTTGAAGTTTCAGACGATCGTTGTCCTGAAGAAATAACCAATATGATCCGTAAGAAAGGATATGAAGCGGTGTGGAAAGATTGGGATCAATGTTTTACTGTTTAAAAAGCAAAAATAATGATAAGTGATAGTGAAAAAAGCAGATATGATCGTCAGATTATATTACCAGGAGTAGGTGAAGAGGGGCAGGAGAAGATAAAAAACATAAGTGTTTTGGTTGTGGGGGCTGGAGGTTTGGGCTGTCCGGTATTGCAATATCTAACAGGAGCTGGTATAGGTAAAATAGGTATTATTGATGCTGACAGGGTTAGTTTATCAAATTTGCAAAGGCAGATTTTGTATACTGAAGCTGAGATAGGTGAATTTAAAGCTGAATTAGCTGCTCAAAAGATGAAAGGCTTAAATGCAAACGTTGAGTTTTCTGTTTATCCGTTTTTTTTGTCACAAGATAATATGAATTCTATATTAGATGAATATGATATTATTGTTGGAGCAACTGATAATTTCGAATCCAGATATCTGATTGATGCCTATTGCAAAGCAAATCAAAAGCCATTTGTTCATGGATCAATCGCTGATTTTGAAGGTCAGTTTTCAGTTTTTAACTTTCAGCAATCACCTTCTTATGCCGATGTTTTTCCAAAACACGAAAAGGTGGATGCTAAAGTTGTTGGTGTATTAGGTGCTTTGCCAGGAATTATTGGGAGTTACATGGCATTGGAAGTCATTAAAATAGCATCTGAGTTAAACAACGTTGCATCAGATGCCTTGTATATTTTCAATGGCTTGAATAACCGGTTGGTGAAGCTCAAATATTAACTTTTAAATTCTGAAATTTTAGCCCGATTTATCAATGTCGCTTAGTTAAGATGTTCAAGAGTTGAATTGTTGAACAACTTAACTAAACGACATTTTCAAGTTATTAGAACTTCGTCAAGAATATTGAAAGGAATTCAGGTCACTTATTTCTTTTATTACCCCAGGGTATCAGGTATTCAATTGTATATGAAAATCCCAGGCTGATACCCTTGGATCCTTTCCCATATCCGGGAACTCGATAGGGTTTCATTACCTTCTTATTGGTAGAACCGATTTTTCCTTTTATCCTGCCATACCAACTCATATAAATATTATTAAATACTTCCGTTCTTAATCCGCCAACAAGTTCAATCCAATGTGTGCTTACTCCATATCTGGAAATAGAAGTGTTGAAATCACCCCAATACGGATCTTTAATAGTGATAGACTTAGAATCATGTTGCTGATAACCTATTGCGTATCTGAACCCTATTAATATGTTATCATTATTTCCCTCTTCATCCACAATAAAAATGTCGTAATCAATCCCGAATCTGGCGTAAGCACCATCAGAGTCGTAATGGTATGATTTGTCTGTGAAGGATATACTTTCCGAACCTAATTCTCCAACTAAAAAAGACCTCTTTTTAAAATTTGTTCTGATGCTGGCTTCAAGGCCAAAACGATTTTCATCTAAAACAGGTAGTAAAAATTTGCTTACGTCAATACCAAATGAAGTGCCTCGTTTTTTATTAGGGTATGGAATACGCTCCTTCTTCTGCTTTGGAGTTCCTTCCTGGTCATTTTGTCTTTGCATATTTCTGCTTCCCTGAGTATAATCCTGAGCAGATAAATGCATGAATATAACTGTCAATAAAAAACTAGTAAATATATATTTTAACATTTTCTAAATTTTCGTTGTAAATAACAGAAGGGTAATTGATTGATACAGAGTCTATGAATGAGTATTCGGTGTGCAATACCGTGTCAACATCAAATTGAAATATAAAGCCGCATTCTTCCGAAATAAAACTAAGATTTTTACGATGAACAAAAGAAATGGTATCACTTGCATTTTCAATTTTTATTACATACTGGGTTGTGTCACTGAACATGTTTAAAGGTAAAAATGCTTTTGAAACAATAGCGTTGTCGGTAATTAAACTATCGACAGGTACCGTATTGTTAATCCCAAAAATGGTAACATTTTGCAATGTTGTATCTGGAGCATCTATGGTATTTGCAGAATACAAACCGATCTGAACAGACTGCTGATTGGAAATGCAAAGTTCATCAGCTCCTCCATCACATGAAAACAGTATTGCCAGCATCAGCAATAAAAAGCTGTATATATA
The DNA here is from genome assembly GCA_050290065.1 of Marinilabiliaceae bacterium. GTDB lineage: Bacteria > Bacteroidota > Bacteroidia > Bacteroidales > Marinilabiliaceae > Saccharicrinis. The sequence goes on along the minus strand of JBNKGY010000073.1, from coordinate 7,196 downwards.
AATTTTCATTAGGTTTAAATTTTAGCAAAACATAAATAATCAATGCCAATTTCCAATAATTAGGATACTATCCAATTAATTGGCTCGATCAAAATTGTTTTATTATGTTTAGATATGATATTTCATTAAATTGCAATATTAACAAAAATAGCAGCAATCTTTTGTGTGATTAAGCTGTTTTATTTTTTTGATTACAATTATAACATTCAAGAAATATTGAAGGGGAGTTTCGTTTAAGGTATATTAAGTATACGATAATGAACACCTGACGATCTTAGAGTGTGCGTAAATGAACAATGTTACTAGACTAAGAAATAACACAAGTAGGTGATATTGAAAAGATAGTACTTTTAGGTATTAACATTGTATGTGTAAAAAATTAAAATCTTTTATAACTTAAAACTTAGTAAATGTTAGGAATGAGAAAAGTAGGCATACTTACCTTGTTAATTGTGAGTATAGGCCTGAAGGCTCAAACGAATAAAATTGCGTTTGAGGAATTTGATTTGGATAATGGATTACACGTGATATTACATCAGGATCATTCAACTCCCATTGTAAGTGTTTCAGTTATGTATAATGTAGGTTCAAAAAATGAAAATCCTGAATTAACCGGTTTTGCACATTTCTTTGAGCATTTAATGTTTGAGGGTACCGAGAATATTTCCCGACATGAGTATTCTAATTATGTAGAAAAAGCGGGAGGAACATTAAATGCCAATACAACTTACGACCGTACTTATTATTATGAGATTCTTCCGTCCAATCAACTTGAATTAGGGTTGTGGTTGGAATCAGAAAGAATGCTGCATGCAAAAGTAGATTCAATTGGTATTGCAACGCAAAAAAGAGTGGTGATTGAAGAAAAAAAGCAGCGCTATGATAATACACCTTACGGCGATATAATAAAACTGACGTTTGAAAAAGCCTATGTAAAGCATCCTTATCGTTGGCCGGTAATTGGAGATCCTGAACATATCATGAGTGCAAAGGATCAGGATTTTGTTGATTTTTACAACACTTATTACGTTCCTAATAATGCATGTCTTGTGTTAGCCGGTGATATTGATAAAACAAAAGCTAAAGAATTAGTTAAAAAGTTCTTCTCCGACATCCCTCAGGGAAAAAGAGAAATGATTCGCCCGACAGCCATTGAACCTGTTAAAACTGCCGAAGTAAGAGATACTGTATATGGGGCTGTACAGTTACCATTAATATTGCATGCATATCATATTCCTGAGTTGGGAGATGACGATTTTTATGCTGTGGACTTGTTGAATAAGGTACTTGCAAAGGGTGAAAGTTCAAGACTTTATAAATCATTGGTTGATGATCAGCAAAAGGCCTTGCAGGTAAATTCCTTTTCAATGGGACTTCAGCATCCGGGTGTAACTTTGGCTTATGCTTTGCCAAATAGCGGAGTAGAGAATAAAGACCTTGAAGATGCTATGATTACCGAGATTGAGAAGGTTCAGAAAGAGTTAATCTCTGAAAAAGAATTTCAAAAATTAAAGAATCAGGTTGAAAATGAGATCGTAAATGGTAACCGAAAATTAGCTACCATTGCAGAAAATCTGGCTACTAATTATACTTACTTCAGTAATACTGATTTGGCTAATCAGGAGCTGGATAAATATTTGGCCGTTACACGTGATGATATTCAACGCGTAGCTCAAAAATATTATACTCCTGAAAACAGGGTTGTCATATATTACCTGCCAAATTCTGAAAAAAAATAACTAACCTGAAATATTAAATTGTTTTGTAATGAAGAAGTTTTCAAGTTTAATTATATTCTTATTACTATCTGTATCTGTTGTTTTTGCTCAGGTAGATAGAACAAAAGCACCCAAAGCCGGTCCGGCAACAAAATTGAATTTGGGAGAATACTCTAAGTTTGAGTTGAAGAACGGATTAAAAGTAATAGTAGTTGAAGATCATAAATTACCTGTTGTATCCTATTCGCTATCTTTGGATATCGATCCCATTTATGAGGGGGATAAAGCCGGATATACCAGTTTTGCCGGTGATTTATTAAGGACAGGGACTACCACAAAATCAAAAGAACAACTGGATGAAATGATTGATTTTATTGGTGCTTCAGTAAATACAAGTAGCAGTGGAATACGCGCTCGATCACTTAAAAAACATTCCTCGGAATTGTTGGATATCATGACAGATGTACTTTATCATCCATCCTTTCCTCAGGAGGAGCTTGATAAGTTGGTGAAGCAATCACTAACTGCCATAAAAACTGAAAAAGATGATCCGAAATCTATTTCAAATAATATTAGTTCAGCCTTAATGTTCGGAAAGAAAAGTGCTTATGGAGAACTCATGAGCGAGGAGTCCATAGAGAATATTAGCATTGAGGATTGTAAAAACTTTTATCAAACTTATTTTAAACCTAATGTTTGCTATTTGGTAATTGTTGGAGATGTCACTTTTAAGGAGGCCAGAAAAACAGCTAAAAAATATTTTGGAGGTTGGGAAAGGGGAGAAGTTCCGAATCATCAATTTACAAAACCATCAGGATTTGAAAAGCCTGTTTATGCCATCGCAAATAAAGATGGAGCCAATCAGTCCTATATCACGGTATCTTATCCTGTTGATTTAAAACCGGGAGCTCCGGATGCCATGAAGGCTTCGGTGATGAATAAAATTTTTGGAGGCGGAGGTTTTAGTGCCAGATTAATGAAAAACCTTAGAGAAGATAAAGCGTGGACTTATGGTGCTTATTCAAGTTTAAGAACTGATGAGCATATGGGGTACTTTAAAATGGCTTCCAATGTAAGAGCTTCAATTACGGATAGTGCTTTTGTAGAGGTAGAGATGGAAATGAATAGAATGCTCAATGAAAAAGTTGATGAAGATGACTTGCAGCTGGTAAAAAATGCGATGGCAGGTAGCTTTGGCCGTTCACTTGAAGACCCGTCAACTTTAGCACGGTTTACCTTAAATATTGATAAGTATAACTTGCCTGCAGATTATTATGAAACTTATATGGAGCGACTGGAGGCTGTAACTGTATCTGATGTACAGGAAATGGCTAAGAAATACTTTAAACCGGAAAATGCACTTTATTTGGCTGTCGGCGATTTTTCAGTAGTGGAGCCACTCATGCAGAAATTTGCTGGTGATAATAAAGTAACTGAATATGATTTTTATGCTGAAAAAGTGGTTAGAACAGGTTTGCCAAAAGGCCTGACAGCTGAAAAAGTAATTGAGAATTATATTGAAGCACTTGGTGGAATTGAAAAATTGAAGTTAGTGAATGATATTGCTTTAAAAGCAACCATGAAGGTTCAGGGAATGGAATTGGCTTTAAATACATTTCAAAAAGCACCTAATAAGGTATGTGTTGAGACTCTGATGGGTACCAATATTTTAAGTAAACAAGTGTTTGATGGAGAAAAGGGATCTATGATTATGCAAGGTCAAAAGCAACCTTTGCAAGGAGAAATGCTGGAAACCATGAAGCTCGAAGCTGTTATTTTTCCGGAGATTGGCTATCAAAAGATGGGTTATACATTAAACTTAATTAGTAAGGATAATCTGGATGGAAAGATGGTTTATAAAGTAGAAATTATCGATCCGTTAGAAAAATCAAAAATAGCATATTTTGATGTTAATTCAGGACTGAAAGTTAAAGAAGTTTCTACGCAACAGATGGGTAATACTACCTCTATTACTACCTATGATAAATATGATGAAGTAGATGGCGTGATGTTTCCGGTAAGTTTAACACAGAGTATGGGACCGCAATTAATTGATATTAACGTAACTTCCATTGATGTGAATAAAGGAATTGAAGACAGTGTTTTTAATAATTAAAATCCAATTATTAAGTTGATAGAAAGATAAGTGAGATATGCGAATCATTGGTTGAGTATAAACCATGATTCGCATGAGAATAACAATAGTTAGAAAGAGGCATTTCGATAGATTCGAATTGCCTCTTTTTATATTTTTCCATGTTGTCAGATCATCAATTCTTTTTAGGTGATCGCTATTGGTATTCATACAAAAGTGGCGAGTCCCAACCTTCAAGATGCAGGATAACCTGATCACTGGGTTCATACGGGTTTTATGTCAAATGCCAGCTTCTTTGTGAAATTAGCATCGCAAAGCTCTTCGTTTTTTAGCGATAAACGAATTAAATATGATTCCATAATTAACTTGGCATCTACAAGGCAGATTTCCCTAGTTGAGCCATCACATACTGATGCGTCAAATTCAATATATATGGAGTCGTTTATGATCTCAGCATCCAGAATAGTAACCATATCATTAGGACCATTATTATATATCTCCGTGTTAAGAACTACTTTATCATCATATGCATTGAAAAATCAAGTGTTGATTGTGAATAGCCGGATCGGACAGTTAACTATATTTCCGGCACTTCTAGATGAATGGACACAAGGGGAATTGAAAGGAGTATTGGCAAGAGAGCAGGTCAATATTGAACAAATAAAATGGGATGAAAGTAATATTCATTTAAAACTGACTTCTGAAGTTAGATAAAAGATTATTTTGAATTTTGTGATGCAGTTCAAATAAAAGATATGAGAGTTTATGGCGCAAAATATAAAATGTCAGGAAAAAAATTAATACTTTTCGCTGATCAAAATAAAAAAGTAGAAGTTTCAATTAGAAAGCACGATTAGGATAAATAGATGATTTTTTTATTCACTTAATAAATAATAAAAGAATACTTTGTGACTAAATGTCTTTGAGTTCATGAGTCTAAATGCAAATTAATAATGTATATGAAGAAATTTTTTTTACCAATAGTAATGATGGTGGTAATGCAGAGTAATGTAAAAGCACAGCAAGATGTTGAAACAGAAAAGAAGATTGATGAAATCATTTCGCAATTAAGTATTGAAGAAAAAGTGGCTATGTGCCATGCTCAGTCAAAGTTTAGCTCGCCCGGAGTTCCACGGTTAGGCATCCCTGAAATATGGATGTCGGATGGACCTCATGGTGTGAGAGGCGAAATAAACTGGGATGATTGGGGGTATGCCGGTTGGACTAACGATTCTATTACAGCTTTTCCGGCCTTAACCTGTTTGGCAGCATCATTTAATCCTAAGTTATCCTATGCCTATGGTGTTTCCATTGGGGAAGAGGCCCGATACCGAAAAAAAGATGTTTTATTAGGTCCCGGAGTAAATATTTATCGTACTCCACTTAATGGCAGAAACTTTGAGTATATGGGAGAAGATCCTTATCTGGCTTCAGTAATGGTGGTACCTTATATTAAAGGAGTTCAGGAAAATGGGGTGGCTGCTTGCGTGAAACATTATGCCCTGAATAATCAGGAAGAATGGCGTGGGCATATCAACGTAAATTTAAGCGATAGAGCATTGCGTGAAATTTATTTGCCAGCATTCAAAGCAGCAGTATCTGAAGCAGGAGTTTGGTCCGTCATGGGAGCTTATAATCAGTTTCGCGGACAGCATTGTTGCCATAATAAAATTCTCTTAAACGATATTTTAAAAGGTGAATGGGGGTTTGATGGGACTGTAATTACAGATTGGGGTGGAACACATGATACCAAAGAAGCAGCACTTAATGGACTGGATATTGAAATGGGGACCTGGACCAATGGATTAACAGCTTCTCAAAAATTTGCCTACGACGAATATTTTTTGGCAAAACCATTTTTAAAAATGATGAAAAAGGGTGAAATTGAAGAGTCTGTTTTGGATGATAAAGTACGTCGTATTTTAAGAATGATGTTCAGAACCAATATGCATCCTGATCGTCCATTAGGTAGGATGAATAATGTTGAACACTCTCAGGTAGCCAGAGAAATTGCGGTTGATGGAATTGTGTTATTGAAAAATACAGATGATTTCTTTCCAATTAATTCGGATAAAAATATCACTATTGCAGTGATAGGTGAAAATGCTACTCGGTCTATGACTGTTGGAGGGGGATCATCAGAATTGAAAGCCAAATACGAAGTATCACCATTGGAAGGGATTCAAAATCGATTTAAGAATGCTACCATAATTCATTCTATGGGATATGCTTCAGGTCCATCTGCTTATGGAAAAGAGATTCCTTCCGACTTGGATGCCGATTCATTGGTAAATGCAGCACTTGAAGTGGCTTCAAAAGCTGATATGGTGTTGTTTGTGGGTGGTTTGAATAAAAACCATTTTCAAGATTGTGAAGGTGGGGATCGTAAACATTTTGAATTACCATTTAATCAAGATGAGCTGATTAATAAATTGATTAATGTAAACAGTAATCTGGGTGTTGTATTGGTGAGTGGAAATGCTGTTGAAATGCCTTGGTTACAAAATATCAAAGGCCTCATTCAATCGTGGTACAATGGAAGTGAGGCAGGTAATGCTTTGGCCGATATACTGTCAGGTGATGTAACACCTTCAGGGAAGTTACCTTATTCATATCCTGTTAAATTGAAAGACAATGCGGCTCATTATTTTGGAGAGTTGTCATATCCGGGAGATAGTGTTGACCAATATTATAAAGAAGATATTTTGGTAGGATATCGTTGGCACGATACAAAAAAAATTAAACCCTTATTTGCCTTTGGGTATGGCTTATCATACACAGAATTTGATATTTCAGATATGAGTGTTGATAAAAAAGAGTATTCGAAAGAAGATGTAATAAAAGTAAGTTGCGTGCTTTCAAATTCAGGAAAAGTTCAGGGTGCTGAAGTTGTTCAGGTTTATGTAGGAAAACCAAAATCAAAAGTAAAAAGAGCTGTTAAAGAGTTAAAGGGGTTTGAAAAGGTATATTTGGAACCAGGTAAGAATCAGAAAATTGAGATTGAAATACCAGTTGCAGATTTAGCCTTTTATGATGAATCGGTCAATGATTGGAATATTGAAAGTGGATCCTACGTGATTTACCTTGGTAATTCATCTGATCATATCATCGACAAAGAAAAAATAAGTATAAAATAGTACCAAGGGATGGCTTATGTCATCCCTTTTTGTATTTTCTTGCTCACGATATTTTAATAACCTGAATCTCATACTTCATGTCGATTCAGGTTAAAAATAAATGGCTTTAAGATTGTTGCTGTAGATAATCGAGCTAAGTTATATCATCGGATTAATTTATTATAAGTTATTAATAACCTCAGTTCGACATAAAATTAATGGCTCAGACCGCTTATAAATAATTGGTTTCAAGGAATATTTGCGAAG
>JBNKGY010000072.1:0-17401 GCA_050290065.1 Marinilabiliaceae bacterium | reverse complement strand
ATACAACACGAGCAAAGCCGTTTCGTTGGACTTATACGGGAGAAGTCTTAAAAAAATAGTTAGCTTATTAAGTAATTGCCACACTAGTATACTGCGGTTTAAATTTTTCACACGCCTTGTATTTAAACTTTATAGTCCAAACACTCGACTTTATGGACAGACTCTAATTATTTTGGAATGAATAATGATTAAAAACCGGGTTTTACTTTAAATTTCATTGACAATCCTGTATAAGGGTGAATAATTTCAAGAAACTCAGCATGCAGATGTAATCGATTCTCTTTTTTTCCGTAAATGTCATCTCCTACAATAGGTGTATTCAATCCTTTTTTATGTGCAGCATGTACCCTTAATTGATGTGTTCTTCCTGTTAATGGGAAAAAATACACTAAGGTTCGATTGTTCTTTTTTTCAATTACTTTATATCTCGTTTTAGCTACTTTTCCGTAATCGTAACACACCAATTGTCTGGGTCTGTCTTCAAAATCAACTCTTAAGGGAAGATCAATCAAGCCTTCATCTTCTTTTAAAATCCCGTCAAGTAATGCTATGTATCTCTTTTTTATAGTTTTATCCAGAAATTGTTTTTGTAGTATTTTGTGTGCTTCCTTTGTTTTTGCACCTAATAGAATTCCGGATGTAGACATGTCTAAACGATGAACCAAGATGGGACCTGTTGCTTCAGGATATTTTTTTTGAAGTTCGAGTAAAACAGATTCTTCTGTATCTTTCCCTGGAACAGAAAGAAATTCTGCAGGTTTATTAACAATCACTATGGCATCATCTTCATATACGATTTCTAGTTCTTTGCTTTTTAAAGTAAGGCATTGAATAGGATTTTTTTCAACCTTTAAACCTTTTAACATATGACCTAAAATGGGTTCGCATTTACTTTTACAAGAGGGGTAAAAATATTTATGTTTTCTGATTTCAGATTTCGGTGATTGGCCCCACCAGAATTCTGCCATAGCAATGGGCTTTAATTTATTTAAATAAGCAAATTGCAACAGTTTGGGAGCTGCACAATCTCCGGCTCCAGCTGGAGGAACTTTTTGAGATGTATTTTTAAATATTTCTGCAACACCCTTGTATTGACCATGAAAATTTAAGAACTGATATTGATCAAAGAGTTTTTGTTGCAGAGCTGATGAACGTAATTTTCTTTCTTCTTTATAATTGTTAATCTGATTAACATGTGTTTGTACAGAAAGTGCACTATTTTGGATTTTGGTTTCCCAAGTCAATTTCAATTGTTTAAAATCGTATTGGTGCTTTAAACTTTCTTGTTTAAATTCCTCTGCCAGCTTATTAAAATCAAATTCAGATAAAGTTTTTCGCTCCCTCTCTCGTATCAGTTTTCGATTTTTCTTGGCAGCTTTCATGAAAATTTTATAGTCACTTATTTCTTTTGTTGATTGATCAAGTAGCATTTGGTGTTGAATAATACTGTTTTTATAAATATCAGAATTTTCAATTTTTTCAATTTCCTTATTTATTAAGCTGATATTATCCTCTTCTTCTTTAAAAAATCCATCTTTTTTTAATAAATCATATATTGGCGGTACAAACCCTGGTAAGTGATTAGTTCCCGCAAGTTTTCCGCTAAATGCTGAAATATAACCAATTTCACTATTTTCTTTTTGAACTACCATAACACCAAACATTTTACCAATATTAGTGCCTTCAATGTAATGATCCAGACCAAAATCATGTTGCCAGTCTGTTTGTTTTAATAAGTGATCTTGTAGCTGGTGGGCAGCTAAAACAGATAGTTCATGTGGTTGGTAAAAGAATGGAAAAGTGAATTCATCAGGAATCGAGTATGAGTCTATGGGGCAATCAAAACGTGTAAAATACTTATCAATGGCTACTTTTGTGTTACTCATGCTAATCTTCAACGGTTATTTAAAATGAAAGCAAAAATACAATCCTTTTATTGATTAGAGAAATATATAATTTATAGATTTTAAAGTAGCTATGTAAGTCTCAGTCTCCAGTGTTTTGTAGGCTTTTATTTATGAATTTACATTTTGGAAACATGGATTTTTCACGTATCTTAAATAAACTTCTACAGGAGTTTATTGTTTAATCTTAAAATTTACGTTATGAAAACGCTAACTTATGGTCATCTGGTTGAGATTGAATTATATAGAGAGTTATTAGAGAAGTCTGGTATTGAATGTTATATAGAAAATGAATTCGAACAGGCTTCACATGCTGGATTTGGATCTGGATTGCCAGGAAATGCAGATCTTATGGTAGATGATGATGATTTTAAAAGAGCTGAAAGTATATTGAATAATTATAAGAATTCTAATTCAGTTGAGTAGTTTTATGGTTAAAAAGATAGTATTGCTTTTCGGTACCTTTTATGGCTTGTTCGCAGTGATTTTAGGAGCATTTGGAGCTCATGCTTTAAAAAATATATTTGACTCAGAAGCTTTAAAGAGTTTTGAAACAGGGGTGAAATATCAAATGTATCATGCCATAGTATTATTGCTCATTGGATTTTTCTTTTCATTTAATAACAAAGCTGAAAATTTAATGGGATGGTTCTTTGTAATTGGTGTATTTCTGTTCTCTGTTAGTATATATTTATTGTCGTTCAATTATATATGGCAAATTAACTTTAGGTTTATAGGTCCGGTAACCCCTTTAGGGGGATTGTTATTGATTTTAGGCTGGATTATGTTGATATACAATGTTGTAAAGCGATTTTAGTCTGTTGTAAGAATTTGATAAATTTATATAATTAGGAACTATTATTTTTTATTTACATTATTATTAAAGTAAGGTCTAATGTAAGAGATCCTACATTTGCAAAATATACTATTGTTGAATTCAAATATAAAGATTCTCCCCAAAGGAATGCCTTCATTTGTTTAATAGTCAGATATATAATATGTTGTCGAATAAAGGTGAATGATAAAAACGTTAATTAATCGTCTTTTTCTGATTCCTTAATATCCTTTTTAAGTTGTTTCATCTCCTCTTTCAGTGCCTCCATTTCTTTCTTTAGTTTTTCTTTCTCTAACTCTAAGCTTTCTTTATTCAGATCAACATTGTTATTGTTAATTTCAGCATTAATTATTGAGTCTAAATTGATATTTTTAATTTCAATATTGGCCATCTCAAGAGCTACATTTGCAGCTTTGATTGATGTTTCAATTATAGCTTCAATATCCAGGTCCTCAAGAACTTTAGAGGCAATTTCAATCCCGGAGTCTGCTGCTTTGAGAGATAGTTCAGAAATTTTCAATGCATTATGTAGACTATCCATATTGAACTTATTTTTATTCAACTCTTGTTGTATTTCATCTCTTGCTTCTTTTAATTCCAGCTGAACACTATGATTTATCGAATCCATATTTATTTCTTTCATAGCAGCTTCTATTTCAAGCCTGGCTTCTTTTAGGGCTTCATCAATATTAATTTCTTTTAAAGTAATATTGATATCATTAATTATTTCAGCAGAAAGTGCATTGTCGGTTTCAGAAAGAGCAATTTCAAGTGCTTGTTTAACCTCCTTTGAAATTTTTTCATTTTTATGTGCGATTTTCATGTTTTTTTCTACTTCATTCATCACACTATCTCTATTAATTTTAACCACTATTTTATTTACATGATTTGGTTGTTTGTCAGGAATAGAATCCTTAATTAAATTCATTTTATTTTTATCTGATATAGTATCTGGATTGAATTGGTTTCCAACAGAAAAGGATACCAAAAAAATACTACTGATTATAATTATAGACGCAATAATTCCTTCTGTAATATTTGTTTTCATTATTCTTTCTTTTTGAATACGTTTAACTCTTTGCAACAAACTTCCTTTTTCTCTTCCGAAAGCCATGGCTAAATTTTCTTGTTGCATGCTAAAAATTTGTGCTTGAGTAAGTGCTTTTGCATAAGTTACCCTGTCACCAGTGAGTGTAATGGCAATGTCATCACAGCTGTGTTCTCTTTCTTCACGGATATGCCTTGATATGGACCAAATCGCAGGATGATAGAAAAATATAATTTCTATGATGGATTGTAATATATTAAATAGATAATCATGACGAACTATGTGAGCCAGTTCATGGGCTATTATGGCCTCTATTTCCTTTTCAGTTAAACCTGTAAATGCTTTAACTGGAAAAAGTATAATAGGTTTTAAAAATCCCAATGTAATCGGGCTCGAAGTATGTGGAGACTTATATGCTTTTACATTTCTACTGATATTTAAATCTTGTGCAAACTTCTTTAATTTATCCATCCATTTTTCTTCAAATGGTAATAATTGCAGGCCTCGTAGTCGTTTGTTATAGGCAAGTCCACCTATTAATCGTACTGTAAATAAACCTATGCCAATGAGCCAAAAGGATAGAAGTAATGGAAAGTTTCTTTGAAACCAGGCTCTGATTTTGATCAATTTAACATTTATATCTTTATTTATAAACGTTGTCTCAGTTGTGTTCTCAATTTGCGTTTTAGTAAGTTCTTTTAAAAAGTCCGGATTGCTTACAATAGCAACTTTTAGTTCTTGTTTTTCTCCTGCATACTGATAAGCTTTTGCAAATGTAGATGCAGACCATGCAAACATGATTATTAACGCTGTAAATGAAATGATATACCTTACTTGTGAACTGTTTTTACTTAAAATAATTAGTAAAATAAGTAAACATGTTAGTATTAAAAAACCTTGCCAAAGAGCATGGATAATTGTCCAGCCTAAAGCCTCGGTAATTTCAGGTGGAAAAATACTTTGAATTGTATTCATAATTTTAGGATTTATGGTTGTTTTCCATTTGTTTTATAATTTGCTTAATCTCATCTAACTCCTTTTGAGTAGTTTTTTTGTTGCCAAGCAATTGCATCACAAGTGACGATGCAGATCCTCCAAAGGCCGATTCTATAAAGCGATCTAATAATTTACCTTTAGTTTCTTCTTCTTTAAAACTTGTATAATATAAATGACTTTTCCCATTGGGTTTTCTATTCAATAATCCCTTGGTCGTCATTTTTTGCATTATTTTTAATGTCGTTGTATAGCCAACATCTTTGCTTTTGCAAATTAGGTCATGAACTTCTTTAACAGTGAGAGGTTCTTTGGTCCAAAGGATATTTAATATATCCAATTCCGCTGCTGTAGGTGCTACTTTTTCCATACTATAAATATTTAATACGACGCTTGTCGTACAAATATATACGACATTTGTCGTAATAGCAATAGTTATATTGCAAAAAATGCAAAAAAAGTATTTATGCCTCCGATTTTAATTCCTTTTGGCATCCATTTCTATTGTTATAAAATGGGTTTGGATTTTAGGTGGACAGCCATATTTTAATATGTTAAAATATTGATTTTAAATAAAAAACAGCTGTTTTTATGTGTTTGGAACTTTTAGTTTTTTTATCTTTAGAGAAGATAACCAAATTTAAACTCATGAAAAGAACAAAATTAACTACCCGATTATTTGAGGTCCTATTCTGTTTTGTGATCATTTTTTATCCTTATACCGTGTTTTCTCAGGAGATTTCACCTGCAGATTCCAGTCTTATGATGAAGAATTCGGTAAATAAGCAGATGGTTAAAGAACCTGCTATTTTGCAGAATTTTGAAAATGATATCAGTTCTTCTTCTGGAGATAGCAAGCCTTTTTTAGGAATATTGTTATCAAATTATATAAACGATCAATTGAATTTCTCAAGTATGGATTCATGTAAGTCCTTTGTAAATAAAGTGTATACATTGGGTTGTTTTGGAGTGAGAGGGGATATTCATTTATCAACAACAAATAATATCTTGATCTCATTGAATGGGAAAGAATGGAAGAAAACAATTGCAATTTCATCCGAAAGTAATGGTTTGATAGATGTGTTTGCTAAAATTGACTGTAAGGTTAAGAATAGTAAAGGTATGGAATCTCAAATTATTCATAAGGTAGAAGGTGCTGCTCCGTACTATTTAAAAATAACAACATCAGGAAATGTTCAGCAGCAAGATACAAGTAAAATTGTACAGAAAAGAAATTCGAACATGATTCCATGAATTATTAATGGTTTAAAATGGAATATGTGTTCATTTTTAAATAATATTTAATGATGTGGATATAAAAAATCATATTGAATCCAGAAAAATATTTTAGTATCCCGGAATTGTTTTTTTCTCGAATGTGTTGCTTTCAAGCTTATTCAAATTATTTTAGATTAGGTATATATTGTTTTTAAAAGAATTACTAGTAAGCTTAAATTTTTATTAGGTTAGTATATTTTTACAAAAGATAATACAAGAGAATTTATTTTAAGTGATAGATTTATTTAGATAGTAGCCAGTAGTTTGTTCATAAAAATATTAAAGTAACTAGTGTCATGTCAAGCATAATCTTACATACCAAGCCTTGTTCTTTATTGTTCAGTCTACAGGCTTTATGAATAATAGGTATATATGATTTGCTTATAATAGATACAATTGGATGATGTTTAATGAATTATATCTAATTTTAATCTTTTAGATGTACAGTTAGTTCGAGGTTATTTTTCTAAAGCCAATAGAGTAGGGGGTATTTATAGTTAAGGATTTAATCCATATGGCATTTTTAAATCAAATTGGGCGTGTTTAATGTATTTTCTATTGTACGTATATAAAACATGCACTTTATTATCTGTTGTTTGAATAATAGCCGGATAACTAAATTCACCCTTGTTCTGATTTTCAAGATCAATAAGCTTATTCCAGTTTATACCATTTGTTGAGTATTCAACATCTAGAATGTTGCGTCCATAAAACCAGTCAGGTCCTTGTTTTAGTGGGTTGTTAACAAGTAAAAATAAGCCATTATTCAGTGTGGCTGCATCAATTCCTGAATTTGAATTAAGCACATTTAAATAGTCTAGATTACTCCAGCTTTTACCATTGTTACTTGACCAGCTGGTAATTACTTTATTGTGTTTACTGCGGCATAACATTTGAATTTTATTATTTGGATGCACGATAAACGTTGGTTGTATCACTTCAAAACCAGACTTGTTTTTTACCTCAACTGTTTTCCATCTGTTTTTAGATTCGTTGAAAATTTCAACATGTACATTCCATTTGTTTCCTTCAATACTTTCGGTGCTCGAACCACAAATTATCATGCCTGATTTTATTTCAATGGGTTTGTTTCTTATTGGGCCTAAAATATTTTTGGGTAGATAATGAGGTTTGCTCCACGATTTTCCATCATCAATAGAAATAATCATTGCACCAAACCATTCTCGTGGATTTTTTCCCACTTTATAAAATAAGTATAAACGTTTGCTCTTACTTTTATATAATACAGGATTCCAACAAGGTAATGTATCTGTATTTGTTATAAGAGGCTTTATTATACATTGAGGCCTTGTCCATGTATTTCCATTATATGTTGAAAGATAAATGCCTACATCTTTTGCACCTTCATAACTACCAGCAAACCATGCTGCGATTAATGTGTTTGTAGAAACTTCAACAAGCGTTGCTGCGTGGCAGTTATTAGTGGGTGGTTGATCAAAAATATAAGCTTGAGATAGATGGGTTACTTTTATCTTCACTTGTGCAAAATTAACACAAGAGAAGATGGAGACTAGAGCAATTGATTGAAATACAACTATTTTTAACCTCATGTTTGTATATATTCTTTTAATTACAGCAGTCTGTTTTGCTCTATCCTGTATGGAGCCCTTAAAATATGACGATTATTCCATTTTCATCTCAGAATAAGGACGATCATTTATTTCATAACCAAATTGCTTGTTTGGTGTATTTCCCATTTCTAACTGTAATTCACCCCCAGCCATAATTTCATCATAAGTAATGTAGCTTCTGCTTATAGGCGAACCGTTTAAAGTAGCTTTTTGAATATAGATATTATCTTTTCCTTGGTTGACAGCTTTAACAGTAAATGATTTGTTGGATTCTAATGCAATGGTGGCTTGATCGAAAAGAGGTGATCCCAGCACAAAAACTCCATTGGCAGGGTTTACCTGATAAAATCCTAAAGATGACAAAAGATACCAGGCCGACATTTGTCCACAATCTTCATTACCACACAATCCATCAGGTTTATCGGTATACATTTCGTCCATAATCTTACGAACTAGCTTTGCTGTTTTCCATTGCTCCCCCACGTAGGCATACAAATAAGGTATATGATGACTTGGTTCATTACCATGCGCGTACATGCCGATAAGACCACTAATGTCAGGAGAAGCTTTTTCTCCCATGCTGCCTTTTGCATTAAATAAGCTGTCTAGTTTTTGAATAAATAATTCTTCATTACCAAATAAACCAACTAAGCCTTTTACGTCTTGGGGTACCAGCCAGGTATATTGCCATGCATTTCCCTCTGTATAATCGCCGAACTCATGTGTTGAACTAAATGGATCAAAAGGCGTTCTGAACTTTCCATCTTCTTTTTTAGCTCTCATAAACAATGTTTCTTTATCAAAATACTGTTTGTAAGCATTACCTCTTTCTGCGTAGTACTTACTATCTTCTTCCATATTCAGATTTTTAGCGAGTTGCGAAATACACCAATCAGAAATGGCATATTCCATTGCTTTTGAAACAGACTCTTTCTCTTTCTCACAAGGAATGTAACCCATGGTTTTTAAATAATTAACACCATAATCATCTCTCATTGAAGAAGCTTTCATAGCCTCCAGAGCTAATTTTTTGTTTATGCCTTTAAATCCTTTAAAAATGGCATCTGTAATAACAGGTATGGCACTGTAGCCCACCATGCAATCTGTCTCGTT
The DNA here is from genome assembly GCA_050290065.1 of Marinilabiliaceae bacterium. Taxonomy (GTDB): domain Bacteria; phylum Bacteroidota; class Bacteroidia; order Bacteroidales; family Marinilabiliaceae; genus Saccharicrinis. Next base: position 8,638 of record JBNKGY010000072.1, on the reverse strand, counting down.
TCCATTTAAAGCCCAAATAGGTAGCTTACCTTGTTGTTCATAAATAGCAAGCATTGAATTAACCATATCCGAAACTCTTTCCTTTTGAGTTAAAGTGTAAAATGGGTGAGCCGCTCTGTATGTATCCCAAAGTGAGAATATAGAGTAATTGTTAAATTTCGGATTTTCGTATATCTTTTTATCTGTTCCGCGGTATTCGCCATTCGCATCATTAAATAAAGCAGGTGCAGTGTAGGCGTGGTACATTGCGGTGTAAAATGTGCGTAGCTGACTCGTATCTGAACTCTTAATCTTAATTTTTGATAGTTCAGAGTTCCATTTATTTTGTGCTTGAGTTACTATTTCATCGAAATCCCAAGCCGCATTTTCTTGCTCTATGTTATTTAAAGCATTCTTTTTACTAACAGGTGAAATACCAACTTTAAGCATCACTGTTTCTTTTTCTTCTGTGGGGAAAGTGATTACAGCCATTAAACTATCCGATTCTGAACTTGTTCCTTCAAGAGATATATTTTGTCTGAAAAGTTTGATGTCTTGTATTGGTTTTGAAATACGTATAGCATAATAAATACGTTGATCTTTAGCCCATCCAGATGAAAAGCGATAGCCTGTTATGGTAGAGTCGTTTAGTAACGAAAGACTAGACTTGATTGGTCTATCCCAACCAATACCTAAATCTAAATTAATAGCTATGTGAGCATCACTGTTTGCAGGATATGTATATTTGTGAAATGCGGTGCGTTCAGTTGCAGTAAGCTCTGCTTTAATATTGTATTTCAGTAAGTCAACACTGTAATATCCGGCTTTAGCATTTTCATGTTTATGAGAATATTTTGAAGCATAGCCTTCCTCCGGATGCTCAATAGTTCCCGGCGATAATTTAATTTCTCCTGTATAAGGTGAAATAAGAATGTCTCCTAAATCACCAATCCCGGTTCCGCTTAAATGTGTTTGAGAAAATCCTGTCATGATGGAATCTGAGTAGTGATAACCAGAACACCAGTCCCAACCCCGGATGTAATTTGTAGGCCCCACTTGTACTGCTCCAAAAGGAACGTGAGCACCAATAAATACATGTCCGTGGTACCCTGTGCCTATATAAGGATCAATATATTGAGTGTAATTGCTTTCTTTGTTTTTATTAGGTGAAGGGCAATTGCAGCCAATTAAATATACGCTCACAATTAGCAGTGCAACAAATATTTTTGACGGTAATTTCATTGAAATTTATTTTTAAGGTTTTAATTAATCAGCTTAAATATTCTGTTTTAGTATAATAGGATATTTTTTACTGATATGAATGATGAGTTCTCCAAATAGAGTGTTGGCCCAAGCAAACCACGATCTTGTAAAATTATTGGCATCATCTTTATGGAATGTTTCGTGCATAAAACCAGTGCCAGCATGTGTACTTTTTAAAATGTTCAAACATTCTTTTACTTCCTGTTCAGATTCAGCTGTAAAAGCTTGCATAATAATACTTAATGGCCAAATCATATCTTCCCCAACATGTGGTCCGCCAACACCTTTTCCTGCGCTACCTTCAAAATACCAAGGGTTTGATGGTGATAAAATGAATTTCCTGGTGTTCTGATAGATTTTATCATCTTTACTTATGCAACTTAAATATGGCAAAGATATTAAGTTTGGAACATTGGCATCATCCATTAATAAGTGGTTTGAGATAGCATCTGTTTCAAAAGCATAAATATCTCCATATCCCTTGTGATTTACAGTGCTGTATTGTTTTAAGGCATCAGTTATCTCGTTTGCTAAATTAATGCATTTGTTTGCAAAGTCTGAGTTGTTTCCAATTTTCCCACTTAGTTCAGCCATTTGTTTTAAAGACTCAACTGCAAAAAAGTTAGAAGGGATAAGAAATGAGAATAAGGTCGCATCATCCGAAGGTCTAAAGCTTGAACATATAAGGCCACAAGGCTTAATTGGGAATCCATATCCTTTCATAGGAACAGTGTCAGTTGCTTTTTCAGTTACACGCATAAAAGAATAAGGACCTTTATCCGTTTTTCTTTGCTGTTCAATAAAAGTTTGCAATATTTTTTTTTGAGCCTCAATGAAACTTTGTGTGTAAAATGCTGTATCTCCTGTTGTTTTCCAATATCCATGAGCTAAGCGAACTGTGTAGCAGAGCGAATCAATTTCCCATTTACGTTCATGGAGATAAGGATTCATATCTGTTAAATCGCTTTCCCACTCGCTACCAGTTGCTGTTTTATTAAAAGCATTGGCGTATGGATCTATATTAACACATTTAGTTTGTCGGTTGATTACCCCATGTATTAGTTTTTTTATCTTTTCATCTTCTTTTGTAAAAGGAAGATATGGCCAAACTTGTGCAGTAGAATCACGTAACCACATGGCATGAATGTCTCCTGTAATCACAAAAGTATCGGGTACGCCATTTATCTCTTCATATTCAACGGTTGTATCTAAAGTATTTGGAAAGCAATTTTCAAAAAGCCATTTTAATTCAGGATCTTTAATCAGTTCTTTAATGCGCCTGATTTCCTTTTCTATAGCAGAGCTGTTAAAGTTTCGTTTCGCTTTTTCTGGTCGGTTCGAAATAAAACCTTTTGCTTTTTCTTTTCCAAATGCTACACTTGGAGCAACAGCAAGAGTGGCAAGTGCTAATCCGGTTTGCTTTAAAAAATGTCTTCTTTCCATGGTGTTAAAACTAATTTATTGTTGGGCTTTTATCTAATGGTAAATTGGTGTTTTAAAACAGTATCCTTGGCATTTTTAGCAATTAATATTTTGTAATCGCCTTTGTATAACTGCCATTGTCCGCTCTTTAAATCCCATTTTTTTAAATCGTTGGTGTTAATGTTAAAAGATGCTGTTTTTGAAGTGTTTGATTTTAACGAGACTCTTTTAAAGCTTTTTAATTCTTTAATAGGCATTCGTTCTATATCAGGGAATTCAACATATACTTGCAATACATCATCAGAGTCCCATTCGCCAATGTTTTTTATATCCACCTTAAATGAAATCAAATCTCCCTTTTTATATTTGCCGGCAGGCTTTTGATTCCAACTATAATCAAACTTTGTATAGCTTAAACCAAAACCAAATGGATATGCTACTTCACCCTTATAATATCGATAGGTTCTATCCTTCATACTATAATCGGTATAGGCAGGCACGTCATCAATTGATTTGTAGAAAGTTAATGGTAATTTTCCGGATGGGGAAGTATCACCATAAATGATGTTTGCTAAAGCATTACCACCTTGTTCTCCCGGATACCACGACATTATAATGGCGTCAGCATACGGAGCAATAGCTTCTACATCTAATGCACTACCACTTGTAAGAACTACGATGATGGGTTTTTTATGAGACTTTCTCATCTTTTTCAGATAGGCTAAATGTGAATAAGGTATGCTTAAATCAATTTTGTCTCCACCGTTTTTAGATAAGAAAGCATCACCTTCTTCGCCTTCAAATAAAGGGGAGAGTCCAAGTACAAGTATGGTGGCATCTGACATTCCAGCTCCCCAAATTCCTCCAAAGTGCGAGGTGTCAGCATAGCTACAGCCAAAGTCGTATTGAACAGCTACACCAGGCCCTGCATTTTCAACAATTCCTTCTGCAAAAGTGACCATATTACCCGACATGCCGTGGTAGTTTCCTACTAATGCGCTAATGTTAGCTGCATTTTCCCCAGCTACCATGATTGAACCAATTTTGTCTCTGTTTAAAGGTAAAACACCATCATTTTTAAGGAGTACCATACTTTTTTCTGCAACGCGAAGCGCCAACTGTGTATGATACGAATTATTTACACTATCAGGACCAAAGCTTGCGTAAGGCGAGTCGCAAGGCTCATCATATAAACCTAATTTGAGCTGAGTGATTAATGTGCGATAAATTGAATGGTTAATGTCAGCTTCGGTAATTAATCCTTTTTTTATAGCCTCTAAAGCATCTTGCTGTAGGATAGGAGAGCAGTCCATATTTACACCTTCTTTAATGGCAGCAGCTGCAACCCCAACACGTGTAGGAATACTTTTGTGTTTTAACCATATGTCATCAAGAGCCCAGCAGTCGGTTGTAATTTGACCTTTAAATCCCCATTCTTTAGTGAGGATGGTTTCCAAAAGATTTTCACTGGTGCAGCAAGGCTCGTCGTTCAGGCGGTTATATCCACACATAATAGCCGAAACGCCATTGTCTACCAAAGTTTTAAAAGCAGGTAAGTAAGTCTCTCTCAAATCTTTTTCGTCCACTATGGCATTAAACTCATGCCTAATAGCTTCAGGTCCACTATGTGCAGCAAAATGCTTGGCACAGGCCGCTACTTTATAATGATCCGTATTCTCACCTTGTAATCCTTTAACAAAAGCAGTACCTATTTGTCCTGTTAAAAAAGGGTCTTCACCGTAGGTTTCCTGACCTCGACCCCACCTGGGATCACGAAAAATATTAATATTGGGAGTCCAAAAGTTGATACCTAAATATTGTAAATGTCGGTTTTTAGCTATAGCTAGATTGTGTTTTGCCCTACCTTCGGTTGAAATGGCATCGGCTACAGTTTGAACCAAAGAGGGATCAAAAGTAGCTGCAAGTCCTATTGCCTGAGGAAAAACAGTTGCTTGTCCGGCTCTTGCAACACCATGTAATCCTTCGTTCCACCAGTTATAGGTAGGTATTTGTAGTCGTTCAACAGCTGGAGAATTAAAACCTAGTAATGATATTTTTTCCTCAAGGGTTAATGTGTTCATTAAGTCGTTAGCTCTTTCTTCAATGGCTAATGTACAATCTCTGAATTTTGCTTTCTGTGCCCATGTGCCAGTAGAAAAAACCAGTAAGCATAAGGTAAATAGTGCGTTTGTTTTCTTGTTTAAATGCATGGTGCTTAAATTTCTGGTTATTTAATGGTAATTGTAGTAAGAGGATGGTTCCAAGATTCAATGCTTACCGAAGTGTTTTTCAAGTCTGTATTTTCAGGATATTCTAAAATAACTTTTTGAAATTCCCCAGGTAATACAGAGATGTAATTGTCAGAATAAAAGACGGGTAAGATTCTTTTGCCTGTTTTGTTATCAACCAATGAAATACGTTTGAAAAAGTCCACTGGTCCATTAGCCTTATTTTTGATGTTTACTTCAATGCTATGGTTTGCTTTTTTTACAGCCGAGCAAGTTGAATTGCTCACCGACATATTATTTAATCCCTTATAATTCCCATCTTCATTTGGCAACCAATAAAAATTATTGCTCACAACTTCTTTCTTAAGATTTACTAATCTTAAAGAAAGAAGCATTCCTTCTTTAGCTGCTTTTTCTTCGACTATTCCTTTGATAGAATAATATCTTTGATTCAGTGATTTGCCAACTTCCACCAAAAGATCTGATTTAGCAATCTGATTTCCTTTCATATCATATCCTCTCAACTCTATCATTAAATCACGTTGAGTTTTAAAAGTATTATTAACAACCGAAACCATCCAATCCAGAGGGTTAACCATCACGTGTATGGGTTCTGCACCGCATTTTAAACCATACAAGCAAGCGTTTGGATCTAAATAATAGTCGTACATCTGTCCCCTTAATGCAGTCCATGGGTTTTGTGTTTTCCAAATCATGAATCCGGTATACCATTGCCACATTTGATTGCTGAATCCCTCTGCTAATGCTCGGTATTGGTTATAGTTTACCAGTTGGGCTTTTAATCCAAAGTCATGTATGTCTTTAACTTCACCATATTCCTGAACATAGTTTTCATAACCAATGTCTTTATGATATATCCATACACTATCAATTTTTTTGTTTGCATAATCCGGAGCTACCAGGTTTTCTTTAGGTATAAATCTTTTCAATGATTCTATATCACCGGTACCCACAGATCCTACCTCTGAGTTAAATGGCCATGTTTTAGTCCTCCAAAATGTTTTGTCATCTTGAATGGTATATGGACCATCTCCATTGCCTCCGATAGTATTCAATGACATTTGGTCGGAATTTGAATAAGGGAAAAATTTTCTTGTGCCATCCAACGTTGGTAAAATACTATCCTGTATAGCTGTTAATATGTCGGCTGTAGGAGCTATTTCGTTTCCTCCACACCAAAAAGCCAAAGAGGGATGATTGCGTATCATCTTTACCTGATCATATACTGATTGTATGAATAATCCATGATCATTCGGATATGTTCTTCTGGTCCATTGATCCTCTTTCTTTAGTGGATCTGTCCACTTTCCATTGCAATCTGCTGAAAACCAAAAATCTTGCATAACAAGCATTCCGTATTTATCGCAGGCTTCATAAAATTCGGGTCTTTCTAATAATGCTCCTCCCCAAATGCGAATTAAATTTAAATTCATATCTCTGTGAAAGCGAATCTCATGATCATAACGTTCCGAAGAAAGTCTTAGTAGTGCATCGGAAATAATCCAGTTTCCTCCTTTGATAAATATTTTTTGACCATTAACAAGAATTTTTGCACTTTGAGTGCGATCGTCCCACACAGTTTGTATGTCGCGAATACCAAATTGAAGCATTTCTTGGTCGAGCGTGTCGTTTTTATTCGTTACAAAGCTGAATTTTCCAGTATATATATTGGCTTTACCATAACCGTTAGGCCACCATAATTTTGGGTTGTTAATGATTAAATCAGGTAAATTTACCGTTTTTTCAGTCTGTGGTTCAATAGAAACTAATTGAGTATTGGTTAAACCATTGGTTTCAAAAAATAATTTTCCTTTAATGGTTTTGCTCGATGTATTTAATAGTTCTATTGACGTTTTTATGGTGGCAGGATTTTGCCATACATTGGGTTTTCTAATCCCTTTAACCACTGAAATTATATGAGGATTTTTGATATTGACAGCTCCGGTTGTTTCAATAAATACTTTATCCCAAATACCAGTATTTCTGTCTCTGACAGGTTGTATCCAATCCCACCCGGCAACATATTGGTGTGATACATTCTTTGCAATTTCACCATCCCCACCTTGTCCGCCATTAGGGTTGCCTACCGGATTGGGAGGATATACAACAATGGCCAACCTATTGTTGCCTTTGGAATTAATAATGTCAGTTACATTATAATTTTGCCTTAGAAACATCCCGTAGTGAGTCTCTTTATTTACTTTTTTTCCGTTTAAAAAAACTTCACAGCTGTAGTTTATTCCTCTCAATTTCAACCATATCTGGTCCCCGTTTTTATGTTGGTTCAATGTAAAATCATTTGAAAACCAATATGTGTAATGATCTGATCCAATATGATATACATCCGGAATTTTTTCATTATTCATACCCCAAAATGGGTCTGGCTCTAACTTGTTGTTAATTAATGTAGTTAATACTGTACCTGGTACTGTGGCAGGTAACCAGTCTTTTAAAACTGTATTATTGCTCGATATGGCCTCGCCGCTTAACGTTGTTTCTTTGATGTTTTTGCAAAACCAATTTTTATTTAATTCTATCTGCTTTTGAGCCTTAGGGCTTGTAGATAGTATAAATAGCAACCAAAATAAAGAGGATAAATATTTCATTTGTTTAATAAAGGTATATCTCTGACACCCAGAGTTGTTTGTTATTGTACTTCTCTCATAAAACGGAACGACTTGTTTTGTAGAATTATGGAAGGTTCCCGTTTTGTCAGCACATGTGATGTGATCGATTTATTTGTTCCGGCTATGCCGGTTTTATGTGTTTAAATTTGTTTTTATATATTGTATGCAGCCTTATTAGGCAAGCAATTCGTATTTGAACTTGATTATTTCCTGTTGGTACTTTGCATTATTAAATTGATTTTATAGATCTGGTAATCCGTGTACTCGTTTCATCATTATGGTATTTTATAATAATTAATCTCGTGTGTTATTTTGAGTAAAATCATCAATTAAGTTACGCATTTGTTTGATTGCTTCAAAGTGACACGACACAGAATGACCAAAACCAAATTCATTGAGCTGTTCATTGCTTGAAACGGAACGGGCTGATGCATGAAATTCAAACGCACCCGTGCTTTCCATTAGAATATTTAGGTTTGAAGGATTAATTCCTGAACCAGGCATAATAGATATGGCATCGCCAGCTTTTTGAATAAGCTCCTTTAATAAATTAGTTCCATTTTCAGCTTTTAATTGTTGCCCAGATGTTAATACCCTGTTGCAACCAACATCAATTAAATCATTAAGAGCTTCAAAAGGATCAGGTGTTAAATCAAAAGCCCGTATAAATGTTACTTGCATTGGAGCTGCTGCTTGAATGAGTTTTTTCATTCTTTCTTTGTCAACTGTATTATCTCTGTTTAAAACACCCAAAGCAACACCAAAACAACCTAATTTTTTAGACATCTTAACATCTTCAATCATCATTTCAAATTCATCTGGCGAATAATTAAAGTTACCTCCTCTGGGTCGTATGATGGGAACTATAGGTATGGACAATATTTCGCATGCTTTTTTTATCAAACTGTATGCAGGAGTTGTTCCACCTTCATTTGGTCCGGCACATAATTCTATGCGATTGGCTCCTGCCAACTCAGCTTTAGTGCAGGCATCCAAAGAAAAAGCGCATATTTCAAGAATAAAGAATCCCATTTATTAACAATTTGCAAAATCTTGATCTCTTGTGTGATTCGTAATCAGGCAATCACGGTTTTTATG
>JBNKGY010000071.1:0-17718 GCA_050290065.1 Marinilabiliaceae bacterium | reverse complement strand
AACTATCAAAATGATTGGCGAGGAACAGATAAAGGAGGAACATCACTTCCTGAAGGTACCTATTACTATGTTTTTGAAGGGGATCAATTAAGTACTCCTGTTAAAGATTACCTAATAATAAAACGTTAATAATAATACCAAGCTTAAGCATCTGAAACCACACATACATCTATGAAACAACATATTATTACCCTTATAATTATTCTTATTTGTTATTCATCTGCTCATTCTCAAAAAGAAGTGGTAATGAGCCAATACATGTATAACAAATATAGTATAAACCCTGCTTTTGGAGGCTCACATGATGTTTTATCGGTATTTGGTTCCTACCGCAAGCAATGGATGGGATTTGAGAGTTCACCTACCGGAGCATTTTTCACTGCACACACTCCTTTAAAAAATGAAAAAGTAGCGCTTGGTTTACAATTCTTCAATGAGAGTTACGCCATCACCCAAAACACAGGATTTAATATATCTTATACCTACAGATTGACTCTTGATAATAATTCAACATTAGCCATGGGCATTTCTGGAGGATTGGTAAATTATTCATCCAACTGGAATGAAGTTAGATTGGTTGATCCTGACCCCGGAGTATTTAGCTCCACCGAACAATCCTCCTCTCCTTGGATAGGATTTGGAACTGCCATTTATAATCAAAAATATTTTGCCGGAATTTCAGTTCCCTCACTTATGTACCATGACAGATATGTGACAGGAGAAAATTCGATGGACTTTAATAAAATAGATTATCTGATTACGGGTGGCTATTTATTTGATATATCTGATAAAATAGCCATTCAATCATCCGCTTTATTAAGGCTCAACATGAATGATGAAACATATCTGGACATTAGTGCAACAACCATTCTGTTAAATTCTTTATTAATAGGTTCTTCTTATAGAACGACTAAAGAAATTATTGGAATTGTTGGATATCAGGTTACTCCCCAATTCAGGTTTACTTATAGTGTAGACTATAATATTGATCGAATTGGATCCTACAATAATGGAACTCATGAAGTTTCGTTGCAATTTGATTTTGGATATAAAATTAATTCTCCAAACCCAAAATTCTTCTAGTCCATGAAAACTAAGTCATATACATTAATACTTATTTGCCTATTAATAATGTCCTCTTATGTTGAAGGCCATTGTCAATCGACTATAGTTGAACCCATTCCTAATAACAGCCCATTAAAAAACGACTTTGCACCTTATGTTAAAGATTCCGTACTTTACTTTTCAAGTAACAGAAAACATGAACTGATAAAAACATATTTAGATCAGAATAATGAAGGACTTTATCGCTTATATAAAGCTCAATTGAAGAGCAATGATGATTATGGCAAAGAACAGGCTTTAGTTTCAGATAAGCTTAGTAAGCTTAATACAGCTACAATTAGTTACAGTCAGGATGGAAGTAAAATTTTTATCACCCAAAATGAATATGCTACTTTGAACAGAAGCAAAGGAAGAGAAAACTTATTGGGGATATTTATTATAGAAAACAATAATGGCAAATGGTCAAGGCCATACAGCTTCCCTTATAACTCAAGAAGAAATTACTCTACTGCTCACCCAACAGTTACTCCCGATGGTAACACTTTATTCTTTGTTTCAAATATGCCCGGAGGTTTTGGAAAAACAGACCTGTACCAATCAACATTTATGAATGGAGAATGGAGTGAACCTGTAAATCTGGGAAAAAATATTAATACAGAAGGGCATGAGCTGTTCCCCTACTATCATCCATCCGGAAAACTCTATTTTTCATCAGACAAGCATGGTTCAAAAGGGGGTTTGGATATATTTTACATTAGGTGGGATGGCAACGAATGGTCAAAACCAATTCAACTTGAAAAACCAATCAACTCAGAAAACAACGACTTTAGCTGCTATGTTTTCGAAGATGAAACGGAAGGATACTTTGCTTCAGACAGATCAGGAAATGATGATATCTATAAGTTTTCAAATCCTTTCCCAACCTTTCCGGATGCAAAACCACAGGTTGAAGATAACTTCTGTTTTACTCTGTTTGAGAATGGTCCTTTTAAGTCTGATACTCTTCCGTATATTTACCAATGGTATTTTGGAGATGGATCGTCAGCAAAAGGATTAGAAGTACAGCATTGTTTCCCGGGTCCAGGAATGTATAATGTACATTTAAACGTTGTAGACACATTAGCAAATGTAGATTTATATACTGTTGCTCAATATGAATTAGAACTGGAGCAGACACAACAAATTTATATTTCGGCGCCCGATACCGTTGCTATTAATACCCCGGTAACATTTTCTGCTGAAAAATCTGTACTAAAAAACTTCGAGCCAACTCAATATTATTGGGATTTTGGCGATAATAATAAAGCAAAAGGTGTAACTATTAATCATATTTTTCAAAAAAAAGGAATATATCATGTACTTTGCGGAGCTATTTCCCTTGATGATTACACCAATAAAATGAGTTCAACCTGCAAAATAGTGGTCACAGAATAAAAACATATATATATGCAACGCAACTTTTTTATTTTACTCTTTTTAATCTTTACTTATCAAATATTTGCGCAACCCGTTCCGGCAGTGGACGAAAATATACCTAATCTTGTTACATTCGGCAAGAAGGGTGATAAAGCCTGGGGAGATAATGACTTTTGCCAGATAATCTATTTTTCCATACCGAAGGATCATTCTGAACCAATATATATACGTGTTTACGATGCAGACACCGGTGGTGATATTGACGAGCAAAAAGGAGAATGGGATACCCGTATGAAATATAGTATCTACGGAGGTGAAGGAGCTTGTTCTGAGGAGGATGCCAGAAGAATCAATTTAGATGGGAATTATAAAAGTGGTACACTCCTGGGTACCAAAATCTTTGGAAACAGCGAACGATATAACAAAAAATGGTATACATTTGGCCCAATAAATCCAACAGAGGGGGAATTGTTACCTGATTATGGTGGATATATCTTTAAAATTATTGTTGAAGGGATTTCAGGTGATGATGGTAATTTGTATCAATTTTTCATGAGCTCTTTACCTACTGAAAATCAACCCGTAGAAGGTGCATTTGCATTTTATTTTAAATACAAGTTCCGATTATACGATGATGTAAATGAAATATCCCACATTTACCCATTTATTGATGATAAAGTATTAGCCATTAAACAATCCAATTTTGATTGGGATAATGATGGCATAATTCGGATTATTTCTGTGGCAAAAAACGGGGAAAATCTTGAGATTTCAGGAGACAATAACTGGAAAGAAAGTCGTCATGAGATACACCCTTCTGAGAAGAACACCTCCTACGATATTCAAATAATAAAAAAGAAAAATGCACCTATTAAAAACAACAATGTGGTCATTTTCCTTGAGAACCAGTATGGAGAATTAATGCCATTCTACAGTGTTCCGATTGGAGGTATTCCTAAATACAAATACAGTATAGGAATAAAACCAAACTAACAGATTTTTTATGACTAAGCGCTATAAAATGCAATTTCGAATAATAATATTCTCATTACTCTTTAACTTCTCGGCACTCCTGAATGGTCAATCTTTTGATTTTAAAAATTTTGATTCGGACATGGGACTTCCACAAAACTTTGTTTACTGCTTAACGCAGGATCATAGCGGGTATTTATGGATTGGAACCGGTGAAGGGTTGGTCAGGTATGACGGGAACAATTTTAAAATATATAATGTAAATGACTCTCTGGCATCTGACTTTATTCACTCTTTATTTGTAGATAAAAGTGGTATTCTATGGGTTGGTCATGGTAATGGAACCTTATCTTATTACGATAATGGATTTCATAAAATTATTCCTGAAAATATGGCAAACAGTCCGGTCAAGGATATTTGTCAGGATGAATCGGGTAATATATGGGCAACAGTTCAGAATAATGGAATATTAAAAATCAATTCGCACAAGAAGGTAACCACTTATTTTAGCAGAGAATTATTTGGCGACAAACTATATTATGCAATTGAAGCCATAAACTCATTCAATATTATTCTGGGAACATCTGATGGATTGTTTATCTTAAAAATGGATAAAAACAACAATCCCATAGAATTAGTTGAAGTCTCAGATATTCCTCCTACAAATATTAATACCATCGTAAAGCGAAGACTAATTGATGGTGAATATTGGATTGCTACTGAGGATGAAGGATTTTACTTATTCCAATATGACCATACATCAGCAAAGCATTTTGCAAATAATAAACTTTGCATTCAGTTTGATATTGAGGAAGAAAACATTCTTGATATTTATGAGGATCCGGATGATAACCTGATGCTTGCCACTTGGGGTAATGGTGTAATCAAACTTTTTTGGGATCCGGCATCTCAGTCTTTCAATGAATCCTTCAACTTTTCAACAGAAAACGGACTAAACCACAATTTTATAAAAAATATTCTGGCAGATAGAGAAAACAACTATTGGTTTGCCACCTATGGAGGTGGTGTATCTGTGCTTTTGAATGACTACTTCATTCATTATAATCTTGAGGATATAGGATTTAAACAAAATAAAGCTATTTCTGTACTTGCTTCCCTTGATAATTTATGGATAGGACTTGATAACGGTATATTACGTACTGATCCTTACTGCTTTGAAGATCACGAGTTTTATGATAAAGCACTTGGTATTCCGAACGACCGAATTACAGGATTTGAATATGATAATAAGGGAACATTATGGGTGTCATCATTAAATAAAGGATTGTATTACAGAAAGAAGGGAGATCTTAAATTCAAAAAGTATGATTACACAGAAAGTATCATTGGAAACAAGATAAATGATATGGCCATCTTAAATGATAAGGTTTATATGGCCACTTCCGGTGGTTTCTACATTTTAAATACAGCAACTAATAAAGTAGACCTGCTAACTACGGAGAAGGGCTTACCGCATAATAGCATCAACTTTGTATATATAGATGATAAGGATCAAGTATGGATTGGCCCTAAATCATGTGGTATCTGTAGAATTGACACATCAAACATTGAAGTTCATAAATTAACTCAATCGCCTATCAATGTATCCGGTATGACCAAGGATATTAACGGAGATATCTGGTTGTCCACAATTGGTAAAGGAGTTTTAAAATACACAACAGATACTTTGGTGTCCATTGATGTGGCAGATGGTTTATCTAAAAATTACTGTTACGACATTATATGTGATAAAAACAATAAACTTTGGATTTGTCATTGGCCCGGAATTAGTTCTGTTGACCTTAATACTATGCAAATTCGAAATTTTGGATTTGAAGATAAAATGGGAGGAGACTTCTACAGATTATGGGAAGATAATAAAAGAAATATTTGGTTTGCTTCCAGCCATGGAGTAATTAAATATTTTCCAGACAGGGATAAAAAAAACATGGTGCCCCCTATGTTAAATTTTACGAATATCACTATATCTGACAAACAATATCCTTTAGATAAAAAAATTACACTTCCTTACCCATATAATAAAAAGTACTTTCGATTCAAATTTGAATTTACCGGAATTAGCTTTAAAGATCCATTAGGTGTTAAGTATCAATATAAAATGGTAAAAGATGGTGAAGAAGATATTGAATGGGTAGATTTAGGTAGTACGAATTTCAGAGAATATGAATTTTTACCGGATGGTGATTATGTATTAAAAATAAGAGCCTTTAATGCAGATGGTATTCCTAACTCAAAACCACTAACAATAGAGATAGAAGTCAAGGCTCCTTTTTGGAAGAAAATATGGTTTTATTTAGTCGTAATCGGCTCCTTAATTGCCTTTGTGTATTGGCTTATAAAATTCCGTGAAAGACAACTTAGAATGCAAAAGGAAGCACTACAGAAAGAAGTCGCTTCTCAAACAGTAGTGCTAAGAAAACAAAAGGCTGAAATTGAAAAGAAAAATCTTGATATAACCGCCAGTATCACTTATGCCAAAAGAATTCAAAAATCAATTTTACCACAAGCAGAATCATTAAAAGGAACATTTCCTGAATCTTTTATTTTCTTTGCTCCCCGTGATATTGTAAGTGGTGATTTTTACTGGTTTAACCGTACAAAAGATACATTTACACTATGCTGTGCCGATTGCACCGGACATGGTGTTCCGGGAGCATTTATGTCAATGATCGGCTCAACTTTATTAAATGACATTTACAAACTTGAGAGCGTAAACACTCCTGCTGATATGCTTGAGAGATTAGATACTGATATTCGCATATTGCTACAGAAAGAAGGTAACGGCCAGGCCAAAGATGGCATGGATATTTCAGTTATTCAGATTAATCTAAATACAGGTAAAATTGTGCTTTCATCAGCTAAACGACCGGTTTATTTATACATAAACAAAGAGTTAACTATTTATAACGGAACCAGACGAAGCATTGGGGATGATGATCTGGCTGTTAATACTAATTTCGTTAACTACGAATACAATTGTGCTAAAGGCGATTCTGTATACCTATTTTCTGATGGTTATCCAGATCAATTTGGCGGCCCCAAAGGTAAAAAACTCATGAAAGTGGGAGTCAAAAATCTATTGAATGAGATACATGAAAAACCAATGGAAAAACAAGGAGAACTGGTAAGGGATAACTTTATGAACTGGAAAGGTGATTTAGAACAAGTTGATGACGTATTGTTTATTGGTATGAGACTATAGAATAAATTTTCAATCAGCTAATATATAATTCCCGTGCAATCAATTGTTCGGGAATTTTTATTTTACTAAACAATATTCATTACATTTGTTAAATCAAATTCACACTTTAGCCAAAATGATATCTGACTATTCTGCACAAATTGGCAAAAAATTAGCATTAAAATCACATTTCCTTAACATTTCTGATATTATATATATCGCTTGTAACGATTACATTTGTACTGTTTATCTATCAGATGAAAAAATTACCATTTCAAAGCAGCTAAAGACATTTGAATCGGACCTTCAAGCATTTGGTTTTATTAGGATAAATCGCTCAACCCTGATTAATCTTTTACACTTAAAAAGATTTTTCCATGTCACAAAAGAAATTGTTATGACCAATGACATTTCTTTCACCATCTCCAGAAGAAAAATTACTATCTTAAAAAAAGAACTATCCGCAGCCGTTAACCGATAAATTACCACCACTTATTTCAAATAGAATACCACTTACTAGAAACAACATTTATTTAACATTAAATTTAATTTAAATCTATAAATTTACCCCACCGCTTTCTGATTCAACAATAATAAGATATTCTAAAAATTAGATTGACTATTTCTCTAACAGAACTAATAGCATTAATAATCCATGCTATCACAATTTCATAAATAAATGCAATAACTAGTCACATATAAATTTAAAAAATCAAATCATTTAAAAATTCAAACAAGAATTATGTATAAAAAGTATTTAATCAATTACCGAAATAAAGCCCTAATCGCTTAAACTACCATTTTAATATTCGCTTCGTGCAAGAATAATAAAATGCTACAACCGAACACAAATGAAGAACCTATTGTTGCAGAAACATCGGAAACCAAGCTTGGTAAACGATTAGAAAATCCATATACAGTAGAAAATATGCAGAAAGCATATCAAAATCTAAATCAAAAATCTCAACTTAAATCTGCTGTCTCAATAACAACAACGGACTATTACGTACGCTTCTTCCCTCGTACAGATGAAGAATTAGCATTATTAGAAGCAGATTCGCTTATATTATTTGATTACCCTTTAGATTTTGAAATAGAGGAAATCGGTGAGTTTTATATAGATCCCGATGTAAATCCAGAGCATGGTCAATGTTATTACACATCTGTACCTGTAGATTATAAATTCCCTAACGTGGAGTACGAGATTATAGCAGATTTATTTTTGCCGGAAACTGAAGAAGGTGACGATGAAGGAACTGCATCTTTAAAAAGCGCATCTGAAATTCAGTTTCTTTGCGAACTTGAAGACGAGGCATTAAGAATAACCGGCAACTATACTGAAACAAATGATGTTGTAGGTTCAACATTAAAAAGAGCTAAAAAGAAACCACAGGGTTACGTAAAAGTTTACGATACCGAAAGGAAAGAAATGGTACCAGTTGAAAGAGTAAGGGTACGAACCCGAAGGTGGTTTTCATATGGTTATGATTATACCGATAACACTGGTTTTTATCGTGTAAACAGAAAATACCGTAGAGATTTCATTATTGCTTATTTTTTAAAAACTCATCCGGATTTAAGATTCGAGCAGGTCTGATGTCTCTTTGGAAAGCAAAGCATCATGTTGGCAAACACAATCGTAACGGTTACGATTTTAACATAAGCAAAAATTCCAGAGCATGGCGATTTTGTACCGTTAACAATGCTGTTGTAAAATATTGGAAGTACTGCGACCTATTTAAAATTGGGAAACCACATAGTAATTTACGCATTGTGGCCAATAATAATTCAGGGGGCGGTGCGGCTCCAATGTTAAAGCATGTATGGGGTTTATATGGCTTTACATCAAAATCAATGTTCGTGAGTTTTTTGGGTAAAATGATAGGTCTACCAGCAACCGTATTTGGTAATACTTTTTTTAAATTTGTATTACCTGATATTATCATTAAAGCAAATTCGTCTCAAGGTACAGCATCTGTTTATGAAACTTGTTTTCATGAATTGGCACATGCGAGTCATTTTAAAAAGGTGGGCAATGCATTTTGTAATAAATACATTAATTATATAGTTACGTATGGTTCTTACGGTAAAGGTACTGGCAATAATGCAGGTTTATGTGCTTTAGGTGAAGCGTGGGGCTATCATATGGGGTATCGATTAACTTTAGAAGAGTATAAAAACGTTGGTAGCAGTTCAGATAATAGCCTAATTACTTGGAACGTATTTGAAGATTTTTCACCCCTTAAAAAAGGAAATAAAGATAACGATATTCCAAGATGGACAAATAGTCAAGGGAGAGTTACTATATGGAAAGGTTGGATTCCTGCAGGAATAATAAATGACATTGTTGATATAAATTCAGATGTTATAAGATCAGAATTTATTAATAATGTCAAACTATATTATTACGATAATGTTTCTGGCTATACTCATAAAGATATTTTTAATGCTTTAGATAAAGATGTGAATACACCTCAAAAATTTAGAGACCGACTTTTAAGAGAAAATGACAACCTTGATTCTACTGATATTCTTGAATTATTTGAAACTTATTATTGGAACTAAAAAATACCAAATATTATGAAATACTTTTTTATATTCTCTTGGATTCTTACAATAACAGCTTGTGATCCTACCGTATATGCAACATATATTGTTAAAAATAACACTTCTAAAGACTTAGATATTATTTTGTATTCAAATAATAATGATACAATAAACATTAATAGCAATGATAAGAGTCAGTTAGCTTCCTTAATAGATATGGGAGGTAAAGTCTATTTGTCACTTTATGATAAAGATTCAATATCTATAAATAACCACTCAAATAATAACCATATAAAAACATATTTATCAAATACTGCAGGTAAAAATATCTACAATACTGATAATCGAGAAGTATGGAAAGAAGTCAAAAAAAAGAAAAGAGATTATGAATATACATTCGTAATAACTGAAGAGGATATTAAACAATAGAAGAACTTTTAAAGTTGCATTTCTCTTATAATAAATTTAAAATTGGGCAGAGGTTATTTTTGGCAGTTAACCTCTGTCTTTTTTTATACATAATGCTAGTTGATATCATTGATTCTAATATCTGAATATAATAAAGATATCAGAACTCAATTATATGATAATGTTTCTGGCTATTCTCATGAACATATCTTCAATGCCTTAGATAAAGATGTGGATACGCCTCAAAAATTTCAAGATAGGATTTTAAAGGAAAATGACAATCTTGATTCAGCAAATGTTGTGAACCTATTTAAAGCTTACTATTGAAATTTTAAAAAAGAAAATATGAAATACTTTATAATAATTACAATTATTACTTTGATGATATCTTGCGATCCAGAGGTATGCACAACTTATATTATTGAAAATAATTCTAGCAAGAACTTAGAAATAATTTTCAGTAGCAGTTCTGCTTATAATGATACAGTAACAATAAGCAATGGGGATTATCATTTATGGTTTAAAGAATGCCATCTAGGAGGGAAAACCATTGTTGATTTTCAAATATATGATTCTATATGTATTAAATCTGGCAAAGAAAATTTATTGAAATATGTTTCTGAAAAAGAAGGTAAAAACATTTACAATTATGAATATTGGGATGAAAACAAAAAAAAGAAACGAGATTACGAGTATACATTTGAAATAACTGAAGAGGATATAAAACAATAGAAGAACTTTTAAAGTTGCATTTCTCTTATATAATAAATTTAAAATGGGCAGAGGTTATTTTTAGCAGTTATACCTCTGTCTTTTTTATACTTAATGTTGGTTTTTCATATTATGGATTTTAATATCTGAATATAATAAAGATATCAGAACTCAATTATATGATAGTGTTTCTGGTTTTTCTCATGAAGATATTTTCAATGCCCTAGATAAAGATGTGGATACACCTCAGAAATTTAAAGATAGATTATTAAATGAGAATGATAATCTTGACTCTGCAGATGTTGTTGAATTATTCGAAACTTATTATTGGAATTAAAAAATAGAAATTATGAAATACCTTATTTTATTTACATTTTCTACAATAATGATATCCTGTGATCCTCAGTATTGTACCGATTATACTTTGAGTAATAAAACGAATGAAGAATTATTAGTCCTATTCTATTCATTTCAGTTGGATAGAGTGGATAGTATTGAAATAAACTCTCAAGATAATTCATATTTAGAACAATCTTTCGGATTATCTGGTGGTCCAGACATTCTTGATCTACAAGTAGAAGACTCAATTGTTATCCTTAACAAGCAATTGAATGTATTAAAAAAATACTTCCCAAATTCATCGGGAAAAAACATTTACAACTTTGAGTATTGGAAAGAAAACAAAAAAAAGAAAAGAGATTACGAGTATACATTCGAAATAACTGAAGAGGATATTAAACAATAAGCAAATATTTGCTTTTCATGCTGAAATGACAAACGGGTTTGAATATTTTTCATTAATATTCAAACCTATTTTGTATTCGGAATCCTTGTTTTGATAATTATTAATTCCAATGTTGATAGATATGAATAAAAAAGTGGCATTTAAAGATAGTATTTCCAATTATTCTCATTAAAACATTTTCAATGCCTTAAATAAAGATGTAGATACACCACAAAATTTAGAGACAGACTTTTAGGGGAAAATAATAATCTTGACTCTGCCAACGTCGTAGAACTTTTCGAAACTTATTATTGGAACTAAAAAACACCAAATATTATGAAATACTTATTATTACTTTCTTGGATTCTTACAATGACATCCTGTGATCCTGTTACGTTTGTCAGTTACAACATTTCGAATTCAACAAGCAAAGATTTGGAAATCTATGTTTTTATCAATATCGTTGATGAAAATGATACGATAATATTAAACAAAAAAACAAAAGAAGAATGGATGGTAATTTCAGTTAGTGGAACATCAGCCAAAAAAATTGAATTAGAACAATATTATGACTCTATTCTTGTAATGTCTGGTGATGAAAATGTATTGAAATACATTCCTGAAATGGATGGTAAAAACATCTATAACTACAAATATTGGGATGAAAACAAAAAAAAGAAACGAGATTACGAGTATACATTTGAAATAACTGAAGAGGATATAAAACAATAGAAGAACTTTTAAAGTTGCATTTCTCTTATATAATAAATTTAAAATTGGGCAGAGGTTATTCTTAGCAATTATACCTCTGTATTTTTATACTTAATGTTGGTTTTTCATATCATGTATTCTAATATCTGAATATAATAAAGATATCAGAACTCAATTATATGATAGTGTTTCTGGCTATTCTCACGAAGATATCTTTAATGCTTTGGATAAAGATGTTGATTCACCTCAGAAATTTAGAGACAGGCTTTTAAGGGGAAATGACAATCTCGATTCAGCAAATATTATGGATCTATTTAAAGCTTACTATTGGAATAAAACAAAAAAAACTAAAAATTATCATGAGAAATTTTCTAATAACACTTATAATCTTAATGATTTCAATAACATCCTGCGATCCAGAGTCAACAACAACTTATCAAATAAATAATAGTACAAAAAGCCACCTTAAGATGATATTTTCAAGCAGTATCTACATTTCAGATACGATAGAAATATCTAGTCAAGAAGTTGGTATTTGGAAAGTAGATACACATTATGGTTCTCCTTCTACAAAAATCGACCTGACTTTTTTATATGATTCAGTAATGATTAAAGATGATATGGAAATCCTTAAAGTATTTAAACCAGAAACTTTGGGTAAAAATATCTACAATTTTGATTATTGGGATAAAAACAAAAAAAAGAAAAGAGATTACGAATATACATTCGTAATAACTGAAGAGGATATTATACAATAGAAGAACTTTTAAAGTTGTATTTCTCTTATATAGTGTTCGTCTATAAAGTCCAAACACCCGACTTTATGGACAGGCACTATCTAATAATCTATGAAATAAAAACAAAAGCCATCCCGTTTTCACGAGATGGCTTTGCTATATCTAGATAGTTCTTTGACCAGAACTATTCAGCTGCCTGAAGTAATAATCCTAAGATTTCGCTTGCTGCTTTTGATACTGAAGTACCAGGACCAAAGATAGCAACAGCTCCTGCTTCGTATAAGAAATCATAATCCTGTGCCGGAATAACACCTCCACAAATAACCATAATATCTTCACGACCCAGTTTCTTTAATTCCGCAATTATCTGAGGAACCAAAGTCTTATGTCCTGCAGCCAATGAAGAAACACCAACAACGTGTACATCATTTTCTACGGCTTGCTTTGCTGATTCTGCAGGAGTCTGGAACAATGGTCCCATATCCACATCAAAACCTATATCTGCGTATCCTGTTGCAACCACTTTGGCACCACGGTCATGACCATCTTGTCCCATTTTTGCAATCATAATACGAGGTTGACGACCTTCTTTTTCAGCAAATTGTTTTGCTAGTCCACAAGCTTTTTCAAACTCTTCATCTTTACCTGCTTCACTTGAATACACACCACTAATTGAACGGATTACAGCTTTATATCTACCTACAATTTTTTCGCAGGCATCAGAAATCTCACCTAAAGAAGCATTCTTTTGAGCTGCATCTACAGCTAAAGCCAATAAGTTACCTTCTCCTGTTTCAACAGCTTTGGTGATAGCAGCAAGAGCAGCCTGACATTCTTCCTCGTTACGCTCTTCTTTTAACTTTTTCAAGCGCTCAATTTGAGAAAGACGTACAGCTGTATTGTCAATATCTAAAATATCAATTGGATCTTCTTTCGCTAAACGGTATTTGTTAGTACCCACGATAGTTTGTGTACCTGCATCAATTTTAGCCTGTGCACGAGCAGCAGCCTCTTCAATACGCATTTTAGGTACTCCACTTTCGATAGCCTTAGCCATACCTCCAAGTTCTTCAACTTCTTCGATTAGCGCCCATGCTTTTTCTACTAACTCGTTTGTCAAAGACTCCACATAGTAAGAACCTGCCCAAGGGTCAACTGCCTTACAAATCTGAGTTTCGTCCTGAATATAAATCTGAGTATTACGAGCAATACGAGCAGAGAAATCTGTTGGTAATGCAATAGCCTCATCCAATGCATTGGTGTGTAACGATTGTGTGTGACCTAAAGCCGAAGCCATAGCCTCAATACAAGTACGCCCAACATTGTTAAATGGATCCTGCTCTGTTAATGACCAACCTGAAGTTTGTGAGTGAGTACGTAGTGCTAATGATTTTGGGTTTTTAGGATTGAATTTCTTTACAATCTTAGCCCAAAGCATACGTCCTGCACGCATTTTAGCAATCTCCATAAAGTGGTTCATTCCAATAGCCCAGAAGAAAGACAAACGTGGTGCAAAAGAATCGATATCCATACCTGCATCAACTCCTGCACGTAAGTACTCTAAACCATCAGCTAATGTATAAGCCAACTCAATATCTGCTGTTGCACCAGCTTCTTGCATATGGTAGCCTGAGATAGAAATGGAGTTAAACTTAGGCATGTTTTTAGAAGTATACTCGAAGATATCAGCAATCACCTTCATTGAGAATTTTGGTGGGTAAATATATGTATTACGCACCATAAATTCTTTCAGGATATCATTTTGAATGGTTCCTGATAATTGATCAAGGGTTGCACCTTGCTCTAAACCGGCCACAATGTAAAATGCCAAAACTGGTAGTACAGCTCCGTTCATAGTCATTGATACGGACATCTTATCCAATGGAATACCATCAAAAAGAATACGCATATCTTTGATTGAATCGATAGCCACACCTGCTTTACCAACATCCCCAACTACACGCTCATGATCTGAATCGTAACCACGGTGAGTTGCTAAGTCAAATGCCACTGAAAGACCTTTTTGTCCTGCAGCAAGGTTTCTTTTATAAAATGCATTGGATTCCTCAGCAGTTGAGAAACCAGCATACTGACGAACAGTCCATGGACGCATAGCGTACATACCTGAGTATGGTCCGCGTAGGTATGGAGGAAGACCTGCAGCATAATTTAAATGCTCCATTCCTTCTAAATCGTCATTAGAGTATACACTCTTAACCGGGATACGCTCTGGAGTTACCCAGTCTTTTTTAATCCCATTTTTCTTCTCCCATTCCCTGGCGTTAACACCACCGCAAGAAGAACTTTTTTTGAAATCTATATTTTTAAAATCTGGTCTTGCCATTTTATTAATTTTGAGATGAACACAGAGGCACAGAGACGCAGAGAATTTATATTTCTCCGTTTATTTTTCTTCTGATACCTTGTTTTAAAACAGGTTCATTAAAATTTATTAATAATCCGAGTCTTTTATTTGTTAGTTTTAAATAAGTAACAAGCTGAACTTCATGAACAAGTAATATTTCTTGTACTGATTTCAACTCAACCACTACACGATCTTCAACTAACAAATCAAGAAAAAAATGTTTGTTTAGATTTGAGCCTTTATATACAAGAGGTTGCTTGACTTGCGCCTGAACATTTAAGCCCCGGCTTTTTAATTCAAATATCAAGCAAGCCTCATAAACAGACTCCAGCATTCCCGGGCCCATTTGTTTATGAACTTCTATCGCTGAAGCAATAATTTCACTCGATATTTGATTATGGTCTAAACTCATTAACTCTTGATTAAAACTCAGTGTCTTTGCGTCTTTGTGTTCGTATTACAAACCTAATTCCTTACTAAATCCTTGAAGTGTTTCAAGAACATTAGAGCGAACATTGATAAAGTTAGTGATACCTTTTGCTTTAAGGTCGTCAGTACATGCTGGTGCACCGGCAACAACAAAGATAGCTTCACCATTGATAGCTTCAAATGCTTTGGGTGCAGCTTCAACATACTCTTCATCTGATGAACAAAGAACAATAATATCAGCATTGGCAGCTTTAGCAGCTTCAACACCAGCTTCAACAGTATCAAATCCGTTGTTATCGATAATTTGATATCCGGAACAAGCAAAGAAGTTACCCGAAAATTGAGAACGAGCTAAACGCATATTCAAGTTACCATAAGTAAGCATAAATACCTTAGGCGTTTTTCCTGATTTCTCAGTAGCTAAACGAAGTGTTTCAAACTCTTCAGCACCACGGAATTTAACAATCGGTTCAACAACGGCATCTCCAGAACAACATTTTGCTGATGATGTAGTAGCATCAGCAACTTTATCAGCCACTTTTTCGCTGAAATTTGGATACTGGTTTGTACCTAATAAATTCTCACGTCGTGTAGCAATTGCTTTCTTACGCTTATCTGCACTTTCTTTTACTTTAGCTTGTACAAAACCTTCTTTTAATGCCTCTAAGTATCCTCCTTTATTCTCAACTTCAACAAATAGTGCCCATGCTTCTTTAGCAATACTATCGGTTAAGTTTTCGATATAATAAGAACCTGCAGAAGGATCAACCACTTTATCAAAATGAGATTCTTCTTTTAGCAATAATTGTTGGTTACGTGCAATTCTTTCAGAGAATACATCGGATTCTTTGTATACAGTATCAAAAGGCTGAACTGTTAATGAATCTGCTCCCCCCAATGCTGCCGACATTGCCTCTGTTTGGGTACGTAACATATTTACATGAGCATCATATATAGTTTTGTTCCACTGAGATGTTTCACAATGAATAGCCATTTTTGTTGGCTCCAATCCAGCAGGATTGTATGATTTAACAATGGTTGCCCATAACATACGAGCGGCACGTAACTTAGCAATCTCCATGAAATAATTACCTCCAACACCAAAATTAAATTTGATAGATGAAGCAACTTCATTTACTGAAACTCCCCTTTCTGTTAACTGAGCTATGTACTCGCTACCCATAGATAAGGCAAATGCTAACTCTTGTACGATAGATGAACCAGCGTTGTTAAAAAGGCGTCCGTTTACACAAATAGTCTTAAAGTTTGGTAGGTTCTCACCCGCTTCAACAATTTCTTTTGCATGATCAAACATCTCGTCATACGTTTTACATAGTTTACCTGAAGTAGATAAACAACCTAAAATGTCAAAGTTTATAGAGCCTTTAACTTTAGTAAGATCACGATTGGTCTTTGTAAGATAGGCAACAACCGCATCCAGTAATTTTTTACTACCATGCTTTGTTGAGAAGTTGATTTCAACATCATCAGAGATAATATTTTTCAATACTTTCTCAATTTCAGGATCAAAATCATCTACTTTTTCGCAAAACATAAAGCCTAACGACGTAACTCCTTTGGTTAATACATCAAGTGCTTTAGCATTAGCTGCCTCAGCATCTACCGCTTTAATATCCTGACGAACAAGCCATTTGTTATCTTTTTTAGTACCTCTTACATAAGGAAATTCACCTGGAAGACTATCCAGATATTTTACCTCACCAAGGTCTTCAGAACGATAGAAAGGACGTACATTAAATCCTTCATTAGTTCTCCAAACCAGCTTTTTTTCAAAGTCAGCTCCTTTTAAATCCGCTGTGATTTTTTCCATCCACTGCTCGGTGGTAATCGCAGGAAAATCACTCAACAACGGTTTTTTAGTTTTATCTGCCATAATATAACTATAAATAACTGTTTGTTTTTTTCAGACCGCAAAATTAACCCTTTTAACTAAATTAAAGAACTTATTCCCCCTCTTTTAAACCTGTTTTGTAGCATGATTATCAGAATAGTAAGGCGTATTGAAGAATTTTTTCTTTATTAAACACACTTTAATAGAGTGATTGATAGAAAGATATATCGCATTTTTGCGATACTTTTAAAAATTAATCATTTACTATGACTTTAATAACAAAATCTATCCAACTCTCTACTTAAAGAGATAGTTATAAACTTATTTTACTGTTAAATCCGCAATACGCGTTAGAAAGTTTATTACACATTGAAACTATTTCAAAACAAGATACTTCGTTGCTTCACCTCAAGTCACCAGAACGGAGCTCCAAATAATTGGATCGGGACAAGTTATTACTCGTTTCTGTGAAGCATTGTTTTACTATTATGATTATTGCTAATACATAATTCCAACTAAGTAATTTACTTTGCTCAATATTTCCATTAGTTATAAGTTATCTAGTATTCGTCTATAAAG
>JBNKGY010000070.1:0-17897 GCA_050290065.1 Marinilabiliaceae bacterium | reverse complement strand
CGTCATATTTGCTAACCATAGCACGCTATGCCTTCGCAAATATTCCTTGAAACCAATTATTTATAAGCGGTCTGAGCCATTAATTTTATGTCGAACTGAGGTTATTAACCAAGAAAGGCAAAAACAGGGCCAGTGCCGATGTAGGACTGATGCTTACAGCCTATAACCTGCGCCGTTTGCTCAACATATTGGGAATAAAAGCCTTACTGGAGGACTGGGAAGACAGTTTGCACATTTTTAGCTTTTTCAGGGGTGTTTTTAGCCCAAATAAGCGAGTCAAAAATAAAACTAAAATTGCATATCCTGAAAATAAACCTCGCCAGAGCTCTTAAAATCGAACATAATAACCTATTTTTAAGATTTAAAAGGCAGAATAAAGGTTTTTAGACAGGCTACGTTGTGTGTAACTTTAAAAAATACAGAAGTGACTGAAATGTAATAGTTTCAATATATTCTAAAATATTAGGATTAAACCAAAAAGATTTTACGATTGCTACATAAAAGTAGAATTAATTTACAATATGTTACTAAAAAAAATATGAAAAATCGATTTTATCCTATTAGTTTTAAAGCAATTATTAAGTATTTTATACTGTTTTTATTTGCTATAATAGTAATTACTGAAATAATCCTGAGGATATTTTTTTATGAACAGTTAAAAACCCAGAAATATCCTTTAATATATAGGATTGATTCGATTATGGGATATTCACATATTCCAAATATCAATTCATATATTTGCCTACCAAGCATAGAAAAGAAATTTCATTTAAATAATCATGGCTTTATTGGTAAGGACTTTCCTTTGACAAAGCCAAGAGGCGAAATTAGAATAGCTGTAGTTGGAAACTCCATGACGGAAGGCATTTGGTACAATTCTGAGGAAAATTATGTAGTTAAGTTACAAAAAAAATTTGAACGCGAAGGGTATAAGAATGTAAACTTGATAATTTGTTCTATGGGTGGAGTTAATAAGGATTTAAGAAATTATTTGCACATTAAACACAATGTTGCAAAGTTTAACCCAGATGTAATTTTGTTTAATGTTGGAATACCGTTCCATAACGACAACGAAGTAAGAGAGAATTATGGTGACTATATGATTCGCTATGCAAAGGATACAAAGGGATCAAGAGATAAGGCTATTAAAAAAGTAAAAAGAATATATGAGAAAAAATCATTCAGGTTTTTTTATGATATTTCTTACATTTTCAGGGCATATTGCAAAAAATATTACGAAACCCATTGGGGTGAATTCTCTGAAAACATTGCTACCTATAGAGAAAACTCGGCCACTGACTT
This sequence comes from Marinilabiliaceae bacterium, assembly GCA_050290065.1. GTDB lineage: Bacteria > Bacteroidota > Bacteroidia > Bacteroidales > Marinilabiliaceae > Saccharicrinis. Next base: position 16,595 of record JBNKGY010000070.1, on the reverse strand, counting down.
CAATATTCTTGAATATTCTTATTCTCTAGAGACCTCAATGAAGATTTTATCTGATTTAAATATATCCTTAAAAAGGGATGGTATTAATTTGATTGTATGGCCATTTAGGCTTGATGATGAAATTTCGAAACTTCTAAAAAAAAATAATATCTCGTTTATTAATCCAAACAATAGATTTGATGAATCGATGAGATATAAGCATGATGGACATTTGAACGAAAAAGGACATGACAGATTAACCAAAAATATATATCCATTATTACTAAAGAAACTGCAAGGGTTTAATTATGTAAAATAATATCTACTATTCTTAAAAATTCATATACAATGAAAATGATTTACTTGTTTATATTCTTACCGATGCTCACCTGTTGTAAGGATGAGCATATTGATTATATTGATTTTTTACCTTCCAGCAATATAGAACCAATCATTGATGGAAAACAGGAAGAGATTTGGTTTAAAACACAGCCCAATAATCTATATTTATTTTTTGGTCAGGAAGCTGAAGATAGCCTTGACTTTAAGGCAACTTATAAAGTTTTACAGTATGCTGAAAATATGTTTTTTTTTATATCGGTTTATGACCAAATTAAGTATACTCATCCGAAACCAACCAACAAATATGATCTAAAGCTATGGAATCCCACAGATTATGACAAAGTTAAGTTAGAATTTCATATAAATAATAATGTAGGAGATAACTATATTATAAGTTTGAATTACGGATTGGATTCAATATTCACTTCTAATATCACACCCAAAGATATTAAGGCAGTTCTGTCTGAGACACCGTTAGGTTATAACACAGAATTTATGATTCCTTTAAAGTTTTTTAAGGAAGGCATAATAACTTTTAATCTTTTTATTACTGACCACGATAAAAGATTTCACAAAGAAGGATTTGATGTTTATGGAAGATATGAAAGCTTGTATGGTGCGTGGGGACAGTATAGAAAAAACAAAAATTTCTAAAATTAATTCAAAAATATTATTGGTAATAACCCTATTTAAAAGCCACATAAATTATGTAAAGAGTATTATTAAATGGAATACTATAACTGATTTTTGGAAACTACATGATAAAATGGATTGAGATATTATATTATATATGAATTATATCGATAAAAAAGGCTACACACAATAAACAGGAATATGAGTGGTCTGCAAGATCCAGCGATTATTCCAGGTTGAACTACATCCATCCAGACTCTATGTACTTAACGAAGGTTTTTTGTTGTTTTTTAGAGAAAGGGAATAAAAGTATTGGTATTATGTAGAGTATATCTCAAATTACTATTCAAAAAAATCGAATTAAAAAACTTTATTCAGCGTAAAAAAAGGTCAAATTATTACACTTTTGGCCATACAACTCTCGGCCTCATGAAAATGAAGCTTAGCATTGTGTTGATTTTCATTAACCTAAAAGCAAAATAAGCAATTGGGTAGTTAAGCGTAAAACACGTCTAAAGAATATGCAGGCCATCATCCAAAACTTTCAGGATACATAAACACGTGAAGTTTAAAAGATCAGAGTAAAATATCCAAATCGAAAATTTCGAGGATTGTATCAAATTGCGATATATGTCTGAATTAAGTGACTTAACCGAAGGAACCGGATACGTGAAATGAGGGACGAAATCACGTCTTCCATAAAAAAAGAATACTTGTTAATAGTAATTCTGTACGTCCGGATTTTCGGGGAGGGAGGTGTAGTAATCCGCTATTCTATCCCGATTAGCTATAATAAATATCAACGAGTCAAACTTTACGAATTGATAAAAATATAGTAAATTGCGTCATATAAAAGACGGAATTATGGATATTTTAAAGAGAGATATTACAGAATTAATTATAAATAAGCTTCAGCCAAATAAAGTTGTGATTGTTTATGGGGCGAGGAGAGTCGGAAAGACTGTATTAGTTAAAGATATACTAGAAAAACTAGATGAACCAGTTCTAATCTTAAATGGAGAAGATATTAATGTTCATGATAAATTATCAATACGAACTGTTGAAAATTATAGGCAATTAATAGGGTCATATAGATTTCTATACATTGATGAAGCTCAAAAAATACCAGAAATAGGTATGAAGCTAAAGTTAATGGTTGATGAAATTGAAGGATTAAGAATAATTATATCTGGTTCATCGTCATTTGACATTTCCAAAGACGCAGGGGAGCCGTTGACTGGTCGAAAATATACATTTAACTTATTCGCACTATCTGAGAATGAGTATAATCAAATAGAGAACAGTATATCAAAAATTGATAAAGTCAGAGAAAGGTTGATTTTTGGAAATTATCCTGAATTACTTCATTTACCTGATCAAGCTGATAAAATTGATTATTTGAATGAAATGGTTAGCTCCTATTTATTGAAAGACATTCTTGTCTATGAAAATATAAAGAACTCACAAACAATTTTTAATTTATTGCGTCTAATAGCTTTTCAATTGGGAGGCGAAGTGTCTATGCAAGAGTTAGGTAGGCAACTTGGGATAAGTAAAAATACTGTTGAAAAATATCTTGATTTATTAAGTAAGATATTTATACTGCATAAAGTAGAAGGGTTTAGTCGAAATTTGAGGAAAGAAATTACTAAAAACTCAAGATGGTATTTCTTAGATAATGGTATTAGAAATGCAATTATAGCCAACTTCAATCCGATTGAAGCCAGAAATGATATAGGTCAACTTTGGGAAAATTACATGATTAGTGAAAGGCTAAAATTTCAAGAATATAATCGAATGTCCTCTAACAATTATTTTTGGAGAACATATGAGCAACAGGAGATTGATTGGGTAGAAGAGCGGAGTGGTAAATTATTTGGTTATGAGTTTAAATGGAAAGAAAATAAAACAAAGATTCCTTCACAATGGAAACAAGCATATCCTGACGCATCATTTGAAGTAATAAATAGCTCAAACTTTGAGAAATGGTTGAAGTAAATTACTAATGCCAACACTAAGCCTCTAATAAAACGTTGTTTACATACGCTTTAGATTGGAGGTATTATTGAACTAAACAAGGTTCCTGCAATAGTTCTGTAATGTGTTGTAAATGTGCGATTAAACTATAGTGGTTTTAATGGCCTTTTTTTATTTTTTTGAACGGGTTTGGAAAGTGATTTTGTCATTTTTAGCCCTCAAATTAGGTGTTGTTTGTTAAAATTTCATCTTCAAGATTAAAACTGTTTTGAAAAACAGAATGTAAAACTAATCATTGATCTTTTTTTTTTACGACTAAACGCACCTTATCCATCTGCACCAGAATCGTGAATTATAAAAGGATGATTATAAGTGAGCTTTCTGGTATTGAGCTAAATTAGAGGCGGGTTTCTCATTTTGTCCAAGTGCCTGCATTGGAAAATAGATCCAATGCTTTACCAGTTTAACTCATTGCTCAACGGCTGGCTAAATTATTTCTCAATAAGTAAGGTAACTCATATATGGGAAACCATTAAGGTTATTATAAAACATTTGGATTATAAATTATTTAAATGGCTCAAAAGTAAAGGCCGAAAAGCGCACAAGCCGCTTCACCAGCGACCATACAGTACACTCGTTAAAAGTAAAAGGCTGTTTGACTTGGAAAAGTATGCACGCTTGAAAACCCTTGCGAAATCTCAATGAAGAGCCCTATCGGTCAGCCGTATGAGGGATTTGAAAATCATGAACGTCTTATTGAAATAATATAACGTGAATAAAACTTCACATGCGGTTTGATGAAGGGGGCGCTGATAGTTTACTTATAATAATTACTTTTAGAATGAATAATTAGAGTAGGCTATCAGGCTCTATTCTATTACGCCATAAAAAAACAGCATATTACAAACATGACAGATTATTTAAAAACAGATTGGAATTATAATTCAGAGAGACTTGTTGAAGTATTTGATGAGTTGCCATTTTGGGCTGCACCATTTGGATTAAGCCTTCTTGATAATATCAAATATAAAAAAGGGATTAAAGCTGTTGACATTGGATTCGGAGCAGGATTTCCGTTGACTGAGATTGCTATGCGATTAGATAAAAATTCTATGGTCTACGGGATTGACCCGTGGGATGGTGCTGTAGATAGAGCTGAAAAGAAAATTGAATTTTATAACATAAAAAACGTCAAGATTATTCGTGGTTTAGCCGAAAGAATCCCACTTTGTGATAATGATATTGATTTAATCGTAAGTAACAATGGATTAAACAATGTGACCGACCTTGATAAATCGCTGTCAGAATGTACTCGGATTATTAAAAAAGGTGGACAGTTTATACAAACCATGAATCTTAATGACACGATGATTGAATTCTATTCGGTAATGGAGAAAGTATTGACAGATTTAAAACTTACCGATAGTTTGAGTAAAATGCAGAATCAAATCTACAAGAAAAGAAAACCACTTGACCAATATTTAGATTTGATTAAATCATACGGATTCTCGATTGAGAATGTAATTCATGATAAATTTGAATACAAATTTGTAGATGGAACAACAATGTTAAATCATTATTTCATACGACTAGCATTCATCGATGGTTGGAAAGAAATTGTTTGTACGGATAGACATGAAGAAATATTCGGACTGATTGAGGAAGAATTGAATAAAAAATCACAGATAAATGGTATGATTAAATTAAGTGTTCCATTTGTTGTAATTGATGCTGAAAAACAATGAATTACAGCCGCTAACACAAAACCTCTAATAAAGTGTTGTTTACATGTGCTTTAGATTGGAGGCTTTATTGAACAATACAATACCTCTAAAATATTGAACTAATTATTAACGCCGCTACAGTTTATATACAATTTGATCCTATATAACAATAATAGTCAAGTTAATAACTGATAGAACTACAATCAGTTAAGCCTGAGAAGATGAATTACCCTTTTTAAAATCCGATTCTTTTTGAAGGAAATTTAACAGATATTCGAAAAATGTAATTTCTTATCAGAAAATGAATAGATGATATCATACCTAACTGTCTGATATTTATTTTTACTTTTAAAAATTTAAAATGGTTGTATATCAGGTAGTTAAGTATTGAGTTTGAAAAATTATTAAAATTAAATACAAACGTTTGCGCAATTGTGTGCAAACGTTTGTATTTTTGTGTAAATTATTAAATAATGAAGAAGGTTACCATAAACGATATTGCCATAAAGTTAGGCGTTACACCATCGACAATATCACGTGCATTAGCCGGGAACAAGCGGGTGAGTGAAAAAACAAGGGAGTTGGTGCAAAAGGTAGCTGTTGAAATGGGCTATCAACCTAATTTAATGGCCTCATCATTAAGAAAAGGTAAATCGGATATGATTGGGATGATTGTTCCCCGGATTAACCGACACTTTTTTAGTAATGTGATCAGTGGGGTTGAAGAGATTTTAAATCCTGCCGGATATAGTTTGCTGATTATGCAAAGTCATGAGCAACTGGATTCGGAAGAGAAGGCTGTTTATTCATTAATGTTGAATAGGGTGGGAGGTATTATTACTTCTTTATCTGCAGAAACAAATCATTTTGAACATTTGCAAAGTATCATTGACGCCAAGGTTCCCTTGGTTCAGTTCGACAGGGTTTGTGATGATTTAAAAGGGCCGAAAATAGTGAATGATAACTTTTCTGGTGCGTATAAAGCCACGCAGCACCTGATCAGATCAGGGTATCGGCGAATTGCTCATATAGGTGGAAGTATGGATCTTAAGGCCTATCGTGAGCGCAAAGAAGGATATGAATTGGCTATTGCAGAAGCATTTGGAAATCAGGAAAATAATCTGATAATTGAGGATGTTCTAACCAGAGATGGCGGATATGCCTCCATCAAAAAACTTATTGAAAACAATAGTTTAGATGCTGTTTTTTGTGCTGGTGATTATTCTGCTCTGGGGGTGATAGAAGGATTAAAAGAATTAAAAATTCAGATACCTGAAAAATTCGGAGTAGTTGGATTCGGGAATGAGCCTTTTTCAGAAATCATATACCCTTCATTAACTTCAGTTGAGCAAAACGGAAGTGAAATGGGAAGAGTGGCCGCACAGGAAATGATTAGTGCAATAGGAGGAGATTTGCATAATACAGAGATTGTAATTCCTATAGATTTTATAGCAAGAGAATCATCTGAGAAATAATATAAATTGATAATTAAAACTGATTGTTATGAGTATGGAAGTGCGTTACGCAGTACATCCTGAGGATGTTAAAAGTTATGGGACCGATCGGATCAGAAAAGAATTTCTGGTTGAAAAAGTAATGGTTCCGGGTGAAATTAATTTGGTATATTCTTTTTACGACAGATATATTGTAGGAGGTGTTGTACCAACTGCAAAGCCTGTTAAATTAGAGACTTATGATGAATTAAAAGCAGATTTCTTTTTAAGTCGTCGCGAAATGGGAATCATTAATGTGGGTGGTGATGCAACAGTTACTGCTGATGGTGAAGTGTATACTTTGAAATATAAAGAGGCTTTGTATTTAGGACAAGGTGTGAAGGATGTGGTTTTTGAATCCGTAAATGCAAACGAACCAGCGCATTTATATTTGAATTCAGCTCCTGCTCATAAAGCACTTCCTAGCCGTCATATTACATTAGGTGATGCTAATGTATTGCAATTGGGGTCTTTAGAAACTTCTAACGAACGTCAGATTAACCAAATGATTGTAAAAGAAGTGGTTGAAACTTGTCAGTTGCAAATGGGTATGACCGAGCTTAAGCCGGGTAGTGTTTGGAATACAATGCCGGCACACACGCATAACCGTAGAATGGAAGCTTACTTTTATTTTGAAGTGCCGGAAAATCAAGCCATTTGTCACTTTATGGGACAAACTGATGAAACACGTCACATCTGGATGAAAAATGAAGAAGCTGTACTTTCTCCATCATGGAGTATTCATAGTGCTGCAGGAACTTCAAACTACATTTTTATCTGGGGTATGGCAGGTGAAAATCTGGATTATACTGATATGGATATTCGTCAGCCAAATGAATTGAAATAATCCGGGCACTATCTATTCAAATAAGGTCATAGTAAAGTTTAAATACAAGACGTGTGAAAAAATCAAACTGCAGTATACCAGCGTATATGAGAATTTGGATTTTGAGCAACAACGCAGTAGCTGGACTTTACAGACGAACACTAAATAGGGAGGAATGGATATGGATTGTAGCAGCTTGAAATAAAATAGAGAAGTAAAAGCTTGCATTACATAATTGTGCGGTTTTTATCTCATAATTAAATGGTTTATTAAAAATAAAAATTAGAATTGGATTTTTTTTGAGAGATTATACAAACGATTGCACACAAAGGCTCAAATATCTGATTCACTAAAATCTGGAAATATGATTAACGAATTATTTGACTTATCAGGAAAAGTTGCCCTTGTTACCGGAGGTACTCATGGTATTGGTATGGCATGTGGTAAAGCTCTGGCAAAAGCAGGTGCTAAGCTGTGTGTAAATGATATCAATAACGAAAAATTAGCTGAGTGTAAAGATGTTTATGCCAAAGATGGTATTGATGTATTCACGGTAAACTTTAATGTAACCAGCGAAGAGGATGTGAATAAAGGTATCAGCATCATTGAAAAAGAAGTTGGTCCGATTGATATTTTGGTGAACAACGCAGGTATCATTAAGCGTGTACCTATTTTAGAAATGCCAATCAAAGATTTTGAAATGGTGCTGGACGTTGACTTAGTGGCTCCGCTTATTGTGGCCAAAAGAGTTGCTCCGGGTATGATTGAGCGTCGTCAGGGAAAAATCATTAACATGTGTTCTATGATGAGTGTTTACGGTCGTCAGAATGTATCTGCTTATGCAGCTGCTAAAGGTGGTTTAAAGCTACTTACTGAAAACATGACTTGTGAGTGGGCTAAATATAATATACAGATTAACGGTATCGGACCCGGTTATATTGCGACTTCTCAAACAGCTCCGATTCGTGTTAATGGACATCCATTTAATGATTTGGTAATGACCAGAACTCCGGCAGGACGCTGGGGAGAGCCTGAAGATGTGGGTAATGCCAGTTTATTCTTAGCTTCTAAAGCTGCCAATTTTGTTAACGGGCATATTTTATATGTAGATGGTGGTATATTGGCCAACTTTGGATACGTAAAAGGCGAAAACGAAATTTAATATAAGTATATAATATCTTGATTTTATACAAGATCATGATGATAGATCGTCTGATTTAAACTCTTTTTGAGTTATAAATACTCAGCGTCTTTATGTTTTTGTGTTCATCAATTTGATACTAATAATATAAACCTATGAAAAATTTGTTTCATTTGAGTGTAATTGCAGTGTGGCTATTATTTTTTAATAGCTGCACTTGCAGTGACAAATCTATTACCGTTTCAGTAAGTAATTCTTTAGATATAGTCAGATCTTCAGAAACGGTTAAGGTAGATCTGGCGGAATTGAAAACAACATCAGCTGATTTAATAGTTGTAGATGAGGCCTCGGGGGAAGAAGTGTTGGCGCAATTAGTTGATGAGGATGCTGACAGTACTTATGAAGCTATTCTGTTTCAGGTAGCTCTAAAAGCCAATGAATCACGTAAGTATATCATCAAACAAGGAAAATCATCTATTGAGCCTTCAGAAGTAAAAACGTATGCTCGTTTTGTGCCTGAGCGTACTGATGATTTTACCTGGGAAAATGATAAAGTAGCATTTCGTGTTTATGGACCAACAGCTCAAAAAATGGTGGAAGATGGCGTTCCTGGAGGAACATTATCCGGAGGAGTTGATTGCTGGTTGAAAAAGGTTGATTATTCCATTATCAATAAGTGGTACAAGGGTAATGATGAAAATCCCGGATACTATCATAATGATCATGGAGAAGGTTTGGATAACTATCATGTTGGCTCAAGTTTAGGTTGTGGTGGTACTGGTGTAATGATTGATAATGAACTGGTACCATCGCTGAATTATACGGGATATAATGTGTTGTTAAACGGACCTGTTGAATCTAAATTTGAATTGGATTATGCTCCGTATGGTAGTGGTGATATTTCTGTTCAGGAAAAGAAAACTTTAGCCATTGATTTAGGCGATAATCTTACTAAATTTACTATTGAGGTTGAGGGTACTGACCAATTAACAACAGGTATCACATTGCATGAAAAAGAAGGAGAGATAAGTGTGGATTCAACAGCTGTCTGGGTTGGTTACTGGTCTCCTCATTTTGGTAAAAAACTTGGGAATGCTATTGTGGTAGATCCTGAATATTATGCAGGTGTTACGCATTTAGATTCAGATGTAAAAGATAAGAGTCATATTCTGGTTCACCTTAAAGTAATTGATGGTAAGGTGGAATATTACACTGGATTTGCATGGAGCGAGAGTAAACAATTTGCTGGTAAAAAAGAGTGGGAAGCCTACTTAACTGACTTTGCAAAAAGAATACAGTCCCCTGTGGTGGTGACTGTTGAAAAAGAATAATGGTACAACATGGTGTTTTTTGCGATTTATTTAAAATAGCAAAAAACGGTTTTAGCACATTTCTGACCTGCATTATATGGTCTGATTGCTTGAAATGTAACTGTAAATAAAACAGTTTGTATAATTGAATAAAATTTTTCATACAATGGATTCTATCACAAGGATATATCAAAATGTTTTCAAGGGGGTGTTAGTGCTTGTACTATTCACAATATTTGATAGTTGTAATGTTCAGGAACCTTATAAAAATTACAAATTAGATTTTGATGTCAGGGTTGATGACCTGGTTAGTAGAATGACTTTGGCTGAAAAAGTTTCTATGCTTAATTATGAGTCTCCGGCCATTGAACATTTAGGAATCCCGGAATACAATTGGTGGAATGAATGTCTTCATGGTGTAGGCAGGGCTGGTATTGCCACAGTTTATCCACAGGCAATAGCTATGGCCGCAATGTGGGATTCTGATGAGATGTTCAATATTGCCGGTATTATATCTGATGAAGCAAGGGCAAAGCATCATCAAGCTATAAAACAAGGCAAGAGAGGAATATATCAGGGATTGACTTTTTGGACTCCAAACATTAATATTTTTCGCGATCCAAGATGGGGAAGAGGTATGGAAACCTATGGTGAAGATCCTTACTTATCAGGTGAATTGGTTGTTGCCTTTATAAAAGGACTGCAGGGAGATGATGATAAATATTTAAAGCTTGTTGCTACAGCCAAGCATTTTGTTGTTCATAGCGGACCTGAAGGGTTAAGGCATAGTTTTAATGCCGAACCTGAGGCTTATGATTTTTATGATACCTATACTCCTCATTTTAAAAAAGCGATTCAAAAAGGGCATGTGTATTCCGTAATGTGTGCTTATAACAGATATAATGGGCTTCCATGTTGTGGTAATAAAGAACTGGAGAACTTATTACGAAGTCAATGGGACTTTGAAGGTTATATTGTTTCCGATTGTTGGGCAATACAAGATTTTTATAGTAAGGGGGCTCATGAGGTGGTGAATACCAAAGCCGAAGCTGCAGCCATGGCTGTGCAAGCCGGTACCGATCTTAATTGTGGTAATTCTTCTCCAGGACTATTAGAAGCTGTTGAACGCGGGTATATTTCTGAGCCGGAGATTGATGTGGTTTTAAAACGCTTATTATTAGCCAGAATGAAGCTGGGTATGTTTGATCCGGATACAGAAGTGCCTTATGCAACAATACCTTATTCGGTTGTAGATTCTGAATCGCATAAAGAATCCGCACTTGAAGTGGCACGAAAATCAATGGTTCTGTTAAAGAATGATGAACGAACACTACCGTTTGCTAAAGACATAAAAAATATCGCTGTAATTGGTCCTAATGCAAATCAGGAAGATGTTTTACTGGGCAATTATAATGGTTATCCTTCTGACCCTATAACACCACTACAAGGTATTAGTGCAAAAGTTCCACAAATAAATGTGACATATGCACAGGGGTGTAAATTGGCAGACGAACTTCCATTACTGGAACCTGTTAGCTCTAACGTATTGTATACCAGTGAAACTTTAACCAATCATGGGTTAATGGCTGAATACTTTAATAATAAAGAATTAAAAGGTAAGCCATCAATATCACAAATTGATGAGAATATAGACTTTAAATGGTGGAATAAAGGGCCGGGAAGTGGTGTGAATGCGGATACTTTTAGTGTTCGATGGAATGGATTCTTAGTACCTGAAATAAGTGGGCAATATGCCATTGGAGGTGAAGGATTTTCTGGATTTACACTTTGGATTGATGGTAAAGAAATAATATCCTGGGATGGAGAACATCACTCAAATAAGTTATATGAATTTATTGAATTTGAGGCAGGTAAATCTTATGCTATAAAAGTGGAGTATGTGCAAAATAATACCGAATATGCTCACATGCATCTGCTTTGGGATACCCCTGATGTACATTTAATTGATGAAGCTGTTGAAATAGGAAAACAATCTGATGCTATTGTACTTTGCATGGGGCTAAGTCCAATGTTAGAGGGTGAAGAAATGAAAGTGAAAGTGGAAGGTTTTGACATGGGGGACCGAGTGGACATACAGCTACCTGCCGCACAACAAAAGTTAATCAGGAAAATTCAGCAGCTGGGTAAGCCTACCGTTTTGGTTTTATTAAATGGAAGTGCATTGGCACTGAATTGGGAGGCTGAAAATGTACCAGCTATTCTAGAGGCGTGGTATCCGGGACAGGCAGGGGGCCAGGCTATTGCCGATATTTTATTCGGCGACTATAATCCTGCCGGAAGATTACCTGTAACATTTTATCAATCAGTAGATCAGTTGCCCGATTTTAAGGATTATAGCATGGAGGGCAGAACATATCGCTACTTTAAAGGAAAGCCACTTTATCCTTTCGGTCATGGGTTAAGCTATACCACTTTTACATACAATGATCTCATCCTGCCGGAAAGTATTACTGCCGGAGAACCGGTGAATGTATCTGTAGAGGTTGTCAATACCGGGGATTTAGCTGGAGATGAGGTTGTACAACTTTATTTATGGCATCAGTTGAAGGATTATAAAACAGCCATCAGGAGTTTGAAAGGGTTTAAAAGAATCCATCTAAAACCAGGAGAAAAACAAAGTGTGAATTTTACAATTCAGCCCGAAGATATGGCAGTGCTGGATGATAAATGTAATCCGGTAATTGTTGATGAGCTTTTGCACTTCTCAGTGGGAGGATGCCAGCCTGATGATGTTGCTTTAGCTAAAAATAAGGTTATTGTCGGACATACACGAGTGACACTACTCGATGAGGATATTTATCAAGTTAGTCAGTAATAAATAGTGTCAGCAAGAAAACTCCATTTTTTTTCCGAAATAATCGGGACAGGCTGTTACTCTTGCTCTCAAAATGATCATTTACGGCAGTAAACTCACATTTTCCGAGCTTCGAAAGCCTCAAACATGAAGCTTTCTTATCTGCCACTTGAGTTTTCGGTGCAAGAACTAAATATTTTTCAAACCAATAAATAGTAATCTGCAAAACAGGATGGCTCAGGTTTGTGGTTTTTCAAATCCGGAATTGTACAAAGGAGATGTTGTATTGTGTTGAGAATAGAGATAATAAGCAATTTAAAGTTATTAAAAACCAGATTACAAAAAATGCTTTTTATAGAGTATTATAAATAGCATTTTTAACCCAGGTGTAAATGAGTGTAATCGTCATATAATTAGGTGGTTATAATTGTTTTTTTTGCTAATATTTCTTTTGATGCTCAAAGATTTTGCCGAAGGTTTTTTTACTTCTGAATACAGCTTTGAAATGAGGTTTACTATCATAACAAACAAAGCGCAGACTCTACAATAGAATCTGCGCTCTTATAAATACGAAAACTTAATAAACTAATCAACAAATTTATACATTTCAGAGGCTGCCAATAAAAAGGCTCCAACTCCGAAATTTGCAGTAGAATTTTCATCTACTTGTTGCCCAGGTATCGCTCTTTCACCAATATTATATCTTAAAACAGTATGAAACTAGCCTGTCCACAGCAAGTAATATCATCTATACAATGAAATAATCGTTTGGTATAATATCGATATAATAATGAATGGAGAAAAGAAACGCAGTGAACTTGACACTAAGTTCATTATATTATTTGTATAATTGTATACAAAGTGGGGGTGGGCCTAGTCAAAAAGATTTTGTTTAAGGCATATATATGGAACGAGCAATGAGAAATCTTTCTATACATAGGAAGATGATTTCCCAATAGTTATTGGGATGTAATTATGCATTTGTTGCCAATGTTGGACTAAATTTTAGGCTAAGAAAAATATTTATTTTAGTAGAAACAGTACACTTCTTTAAATTCCTTAATCTTATTTTTAGAAATCGGTATGTTCCCATTTGTTGTTGTCAATATTCTATCTTTCTCAAAGAAATGTACTAGATGAAACACATTAATTATATGGCACCGGTGACATTTAAAAAAATAATCTATCTTTTCAAGCACACTTTCTAACTTTGCTATGTTTCCGGCAAGTTTAATTGGATTGGTTTCATTAACTTTAAAAAGTAATGAATTATTATGATCAGCTTCAATTCTTATAATATCTTCATAATTCACAAAAATATATCCTTGAAAAGTTTTGAATGCAATTCTATTTATATCTAATAATGAATTATTTGTAACCATTTTTAAATGGGTTTATTTGGTTAGATACTTATTATTACTAAACCTAATGAAATTGGATTCAATAATAGATCAAAATAAACCAAAATTCATCTTAAATTATTGCATAAATTCAATTAATATTAGTAATTATTCAATCATATCCAAGTTTTTATATTTTTAATCACCTGATTACTCCTTTGAATGATAACGTTTTAATTCCATCTTTAAAGTTTCCATATACTTTTATAGTTTTTATGTAATTTCCTGAATTCTTACCATCATAAGTTATGTTTATTATACCTTTTTCTCCTGGTTTTATTGGCTTTTTGTTCCATTTTACATCGGTGCAACCACAAGTCGGTTCTACTTCGTAAATAACTAAATTATGAGAACCACTGTTGGTATAATAGAATTCAGCATTTACCTCTATATCTTTTTGTGTTTCGCCAAGGTCTAATTCTTTGTATTCGAAAGCAATCTGAGTTTTTTCGCCATTGACAGGAATATTGTTTTCATCTATAATGAAAATATAATAGGAAAGTCCCATAAAAAATAATAAAGCTGAAGCAATTGAAATAGTCTTGTTCATTGTTATTTTTAAATATGTTTTATTATTTGGTATTTAAAATTTGAGCTAAATTATAAAATTTGAGTGAAAATTGTATTGCAATAAAAATTTATCAATAATGCATGTGTGTTGTAAGTATTAGATAAATAGCATGATATGGATTTGTTTGGTAATTATTTTAACGACATAGAAGGTGCGTGTTTAAAATAAAAAGTTCATTTAATAAGCGATATCGTTTATATTATAAGTAGATATGATACATTCGTACTTTATGTTTGTAGATGCCTATGAAATTATTTTAAATTCAGATATTTTTGAATTTGAAATAAATCCTCAAATAGTAATTGCTTTATATAGTCAATTTCCATTTCTGGTAATAATGTTTCCCTATCATTGAAATTAAAAGGAATGGTATTATTTAATAATTAGTTGTTGTTTATGTCTATTTGAATAACAATATGTGAAAATAAAAAGGGTGTTATATACAAAAAGCTATCGGTTGTTTCTACAACTTAAAAATACTATATTCAAAGCAAGAAAGCATGAGTTGTTTTGGCTTTTGCTTTTTTGTTTTACCATACGAAACTTTATTTTTCAATTCCGGCATGTTTTACTTTATAATGCAGATACCGTAACTTATTATTATGCTGCACAAAATATATTTAATGGCCTAATTGATGGAGCACGTACTCCAGTTTATCCAATGTTCATTAAAATATTTGAGTGGATTTGGCCAGAATCACTGTTCCTGAAATTAGTGTATTTTCAACATGTGATTTCTTTTGTTAGCATCATACCTTTTTATCTGATTTGCAAAAAGTGGTTGCGATACCGATGGATTGTGATTGGGGCTTCAGTAATATGGGGTTGTTTACCTCCTGTTCTACAGAATAATAACGCACTTTTTGCCGAATCTCTATTTATTTCTTCATTAGTTTGGTTTGTCTTTCTTTTATCGCAGTTTATTAATAAACCAACGATCAAAGGAGTTATAATAATTCACTCATTTTTATTTCTTTTGATAATGATTAAACCTGTAGCATTGGTCTTTTATGGATCAATAGGAATGTTTTGGATTGTTAATTTATGGCTATGCAATTACAAGCGATTTTTAAAATCAATTATCATCTCCTTTTCACTAAGTGTTATATTACTTTTCAGTTATTGTACATTAAACCAAATTCAAAATGGCAGATGGTGTATTACAACGGTTAGTCATGATAATACCTTTGTCAATGTTATTTTAAGTGGTGCATACAAATCATTAACTGATGATATATTTACTACGGCTATTGATACCACATTTCGAAAGGATCACTACTTTACAGTTTTTTATTTAAATAATGATCATGATAAATATCAAAAAGCATTTAAAAATTTCCCATTGGAGTATATGAGTCATTGGGATATGAAGAGTGTGTATGAATTACCTACTAATACACTTGGTTATAATGTGACTAACGTATCTAAATACTTGAATCAAGCCATTAAAACAAAAGAGTATGTGTCTTATATTTTAAGAAAACCTATTCGTTTTTCTAATTTCACATTGCTTTATTGTAAAGGAATTGTATTTTATATATTGATGTTTATTGAGTTTGGTCTTATTCTCTATTGGTTTGTTAAGAAGAGGAGAATTGTTCAGCTTCGATTTTTGAATCTATTAATGATTATCTTTTTTCTGCTTGGTTTTTTTATTGGAGGGGTTACGGATGGAACCTATGGACGCGTATTGTTACCACTATCTCCATTCTTTATACTTATGACTTTTTTTATATTAGATTCTTCATTTCATTTTATGTATAGTATTTATAAAAAACTATAATTCAGTGATTTGCTTATGGAGTTTTGTGTTTATAAATACCCCTCATTTATAAAATGAAAACTATCTATTTAACTTATCATTAATCTCCTGAATGCTATTTTTTACAATAAAATGGTCATTTCATATTTGATATTGAAGCTTTCGTAAGCATATATGGTTGTTTTGTACTTTACATATAAAAACGCTATATGAATTAAAATATCAAAAATATATCTTTGAAACCAAAATTTTTAGAGTATATTATAGTAAAACCAAATCTATGAAAATTGCAATAATAGGAGCAGGACCCGCAGGTATGACAGCCGCATATGCTCTAGCAAAACAAGGATTTAAAGTAGACCTTTACGAAACATCCGATAAAGTTGGAGGTCTCTGTCAAACCATTGAGCTTTGGGATCAGCAAGTAGATTTGGGGCCACATCGTTTTTTTAGCAGTGATAAGAGAGTTAATGATTTGTGGTTGGAGGTTGTAAAGGATGACTATGAAATGGTGAACCGATTAACCCGGATCTTTTATAAAAGGAAATTCTTTAACTATCCCCTTAAAATCGGAAATGTACTTTCAAACCTGGGCTTAATAGAATCAGGCTTATGTGTTTTA
>JBNKGY010000069.1:0-17918 GCA_050290065.1 Marinilabiliaceae bacterium | reverse complement strand
CCAACAATAAATGAAGAATAAATGGTATCTGTATTGATTCTATAAATTTTAGATTTCCATTGTTTTGTTTGAATGTACATTTTTACTTTTTTATGTTTAAAACAGGCATGACTAGACCAAATTATTTGATACCAGCATTCCAATATATCTAATTAGTGCCATTTTGCTAAATGAAAGCTAATAATAAATACAACAATAAACTTAACAGGATAATCTATCTGGGTTATTATCTTAAGAAATTAGAAAAAAGTAAACTGGCTAAGTTTGGCAAATATACTTCAGATAAAACGGGTAAATCAAAGATAACCCTTTGGATGGATGCCATAATTTGTGTTTTCGTCTATAATATTTCAATAATAGATTATTTTTTATTTTGGTTCTGTAGAAAAAATAAAAATGAACGTAAGCAATGGGCAGGAACCGGATTTATGTATGAGTTTCAACTGAAAATGAATCCCGTAGAGTACAGAGGTGTTTTGGAGAATAAACTCAGATTTAATGCTCATTTTAAATCATTTATTGCACGTAAACATGCCGGATTTATTGAAATTAAATCCAACCCATCATTACTTCAGGAGTTTTTGGATAATAAAACCGGAAAAATTGTATTGAAAAATGCAAAGGGACAAATAGGAGCAGAGGTTGAAATTGTTAATTGTAGCGACTTTTCACTTCATTCATTAATTGCCTATATGGAAAAAAATCATTTTGATTTAATTGAAGAGTTTGTAAAACAGCACCAGGATCTTATGTCCTTATCACCATCTGGTTTAAATACTATACGGGTATTTACTCAATTATTTAATGGGAAAGTTGATTTTTTGGGAGCCAGGTTACGCATATCCGTAAACTCAAAAGTGGATAATATGGCGGCAGGAAATTTGGCAGCTCCAGTTGATATTTTATCCGGATTAGTGTGTGGTACTGCTGTATATAGTGATATTACCAAGAAAGAAGAAGAGTTTCATCCGGTTACAGAAAAACGGATTGTGGGCTTTCAGATCCCATATTGGGAGGAGGTATTAAAATTAGTGACGAAAGCAGCATTACATACCCCGGAGAATAGGTCTATTGGATGGGATGTTGCTATAAGTCAATATGGGCCGGAATTGATAGAGGGAAATCATAATTGGTGTAAAATATTGTGGCAACTTCCCGTAAAGGAAGGGCTTAAAAATGTATTGTTAAGGTATTTGTAATGGAGAAAATTCTGATTTTTATAAAACATCATTTCCCAATTTTTTGGAAGGTGATTGAAAGTATAAATAGTTTCGTTTTCAGTTTGTTGTATAAGAATAAATTAGATAGAATTTTATCTAAAGTTATGGACAATACAAAACATTCATGGATAATAAGAATTCTAAATCCTGAAGATGCAGAATCTCTGTATTTATTTATTGAATCACAATCCCCAAATGATCTTAAGTATTTTAATCCTCATGGTTTTGACAGAAAAAAAATACAAAAACAATTTAAAGTTCGTTCTTTTCTAATGATGGGGGTTTTTGATAAAGATAAACTTGTTGGCTATTTCTTTTTACGATTTTTTGCCAATAAAAAGTGTTTTGTTGGTAGACTAATAGACGTAAATTACAGAGGTGCCGGAATAGGTCATGTTATGAATAACGTGATGTACGAAATAGCATGGAATCTTAATTTTCGATGTCTTTCAACCATATCTAAAAATAATAAGGCAGTAATAAAGAGTCACGAAAAAAACTCTTCAGTGGTTGTTTTAAAAAATCTTTCTGATGATTACATGCTTATTGAGTTTGTTAAGAGGTAATTAGTGTCAGCAAGAAAACTCCATTTTTTTCGTTACTCTTGCTCTCTAAATGATCATTTACGGCAGTAAACTTACATTTATCGAGCTTCGAAAGCCTCAAAAATGAAGCTTTCTTATCTACCACTTAAGTTTTCGTGCAAGTACAAATTATTTGCAGATTTATCAAATGCGTATTGGATATTTCGCTTTATGAATTAGAAATTTGTTTAGAGCATTAAAAGTTCGATAAAAGAAGACTTTACTGAAACGAGTCATAACTTGTCTCAATTACTATCGGGAGCATTGTTTTGGTGAGTTGAGGTGAGGTAACGAAGTGACTTGTTTTGAAGTAATTTCAATGTGTAATTGGATTTCTGATGCCTATTACGGGATAATGGGAGTTTCAATGTTCATGTTGGTTAATAACTTTTAATACCAATGAAGAGATTATTTGATATTGTTTTTTCTATTGGGGGTTTAATCTTGCTGAGTCCCATACTGCTTATTGTTGCTATACTTATTAAATTGTATATGCCAGGACCTGTATTTTTTAACCAGGTAAGAGGAGGGCAATTTGGTAAGCCATTTGTCATTCATAAGTTCCGCACAATGAAGGTTAATTCAGAAGGATCAACTATATCGGTAAGAGGTGATACGCGGGTAACTCCATTAGGAGCAATATTACGAAAAATTAAACTGGATGAATTACCTGAACTGTGGAATGTACTTAAAGGAGATATGAGTTTTGTGGGGCCCAGACCAGATATGCCTGAGTATTCTTTAAAGTTAAATGGTGAAGAGAAAAAGATTCTTGAGTTAAAACCTGGTATTACCGGTCCGGCTACTTTAAAATTTTTCAATGAAGAGGAACTTTTAGCTACAGTACCAGATCCACATAGGTATAATGATGATGTAATATGGCCTGAGAAAGTGAAGTTGAACCTTCAATATTATTATAATAATAGTATATCACTGGATATATTGATAATTTTTAAAACAATATTTAAAAATGCCTAAGAACAAATGTCAAATTTGACTGACTGAAATGATGAATATTTCTAAATCTTATCTTATTTACTATTAAAGTTCCCAGATATGAAGAACAGAATATATCTTTCGAGCCCTCATATGTCAGGGTTAGAATTAAATTATATAAATGAGGCGTTTAGTCAGAATTGGATTGCACCCATCGGACCCAATGTTGATTTGTTTGAAGAGGCTCTAACTGAGTATTGCGGTGTGAAGCATGTCGTTGCATTAATTTCAGGAACAGCAGCTATTCATTTGGCGTTAATAATGTTAGGTGTAAAAACAGGAGATGAGGTTTTGGTATCAACATTTACATTTTCAGCAACCGTTAATCCTATCGTTTATCAGGGGGCTATTCCTGTTTTTATTGATAGTGAAAAAGATACATTGAATATGGATCCGGAATTGCTGGAAAAGGCTATTTTGGATCGCAAGAATAAAGGTTTTGGAGATAAACTGAAGGCAATAGTGGTTGTCCATCTTTATGGTATGCCTGCTAAAATGGATGAAATACTAACGGTTGCTAATCGGTATGGCATTCCGGTTATTGAAGATGCAGCAGAGGCTTTAGGAAGCAAATACAATGGGAAACCATTGGGATCTTTTGGTAGGATAGGTGTTTTATCCTTTAATGGAAATAAAATAATAACAACTTCCGGTGGAGGAGCCCTATTATCAAACGATAAAAAATTTATAGATAAAGCCAAGTTCCTGGCAACTCAAGCCAGAGATAATGCCCCATATTATCAGCATACTGAAATTGGTTTTAATTATAGGATGAGTAATGTATTAGCCGGGATAGGAAGAGGCCAGATGCAGGTTATTGAAGAGCGCGTAAAGAAGAGAAGGTGTATTTATGATTTTTATAAAACCAATCTTAGCAAATACGAAGGGGTTACCTTTATTGAAGAACCGAATGAAGTTTTTTATTCAAATCGCTGGCTTACAACAATAATTATAGATCCTTTAAAGTCCGGTACTACCTTTGAAAAAGTTCGAATAGAACTGGAAAAAGTAAACATTGAGTCCAGACCACTTTGGAAACCAATGCATTTGCAGCCTGTATTTTCATCCTATCCGTCATATATGAATGAAACCTCTGAAGGGTTATTTTCAAAAGGATTATGTCTGCCTTCAGGATCAAATATGTCTGATGAAGATTGTTGGAAAGTTACAGAAATATTAGGTCATTGTTTAGGAAATTGATTTACACATTCTTTGCCGTAAACTCAGATGAACGTTAAATACTTTAAAATATGCTACTTAGAACTTTCATAAAAAGATTGGAAAGATACTATGTGACAAAGTCAGGGTCACATACTAAGGTCAATTACTTCAGAAAGCTAGGTATGAAAATTGGTGAGAATTGTCACATTTACACAATGCAGTTTTCAACAGAACCCTATTTAATTGAGATAGGTAATGATGTTGCCATTGCAATTGGCACTCTTTTTATTACACATGATGCCGGAATCAGGTGTTTTAGAGATTTGTTTCCGAAAACTGATTTATTTGGGAAAATAAAAATCGGAAATAATGTTTTCATTGGTTCAAATTGTACAATTCTACCGAACACTTTTGTTGGAGATAATTGCGTAATAGGGGCAGGAAGTGTTGTTAGAGGTAAGTTTCCCAGTAACTCTGTTATACTGGGGAATCCAGCCAAGGTAACAATGAATATGAATATGCTTAAGTTGTTATATAGTAAATCAAAAGGGCGGCTAAAAACCGGAGGAATGTCTGACTCCATGAAAAAGCCTATTGTAATTGAACATTTTAAGGATAAGTAACAGATTTTCAGTATTAAATATTTACAGATCTTAATGTTTTATGAAAATAGCATCTTTTATATTCATTATATTGTTATTAATTAATTGTGAATCAAAACATAATCCAATGAAGAATATTATCTTTTTACATCATAGCACCGGACAAATTGTATGGTACGGTAAAACCAATAGATTTATCCGAAAACTTACAGGCAGGGGAGATGTTAAAACATTTTTCAATAGGTACAATATAAAGAATAAAACAAATTATAGAATATTTGAATCTTCTTTTCCTAAGAAAGCTACTTACGGTTGGAAAAATTATCCATACGATTACTATAACATTTGGGTAAAAAATGCAGGAGAATCTCCATATCAAGGTGAACCAACTCTTGAAATTCTAACCAAAGAATATGATATTATCATTTTAAAACATTGCTATCCCGTAAGTAATATTTTAGAGGATACTGGTAATCCCGATATTGATTCAAATGTGAAACGGTTAGAAAATTATAAGTTACAATATAACGCCTTGAAAAAGAAGATGCACGAATTTCCAAATAACAAATTTATTGTATGGTCACCAACAGTGCATGTGAAAAATCGTATTTCAGAGGACGAAGCAAAAAGAACGCAACAGTTTTATAGGTGGATGAAAGATGAATGGAACGAAAAAGGTGACAATATCTACATTTGGGATTTTTATAAATATGAAACAGAAGGCGGACTATATTTAAAGGATAATTATGCTACAGGAGTAAATAATTCTCATCCCAATAAAGAATTTGGAGCAAAGCTTTCACCTTTGTTTTCCAGGTTTATCATTGATGTGGCCGAAGGTAAAGTAGAGTAACAGAAGCGCTGTTAAAGTTTAATAACCTTTTGTGTAATATTTATGTTATCAATAGATAGTATATAAAATCCGGCTTTAATTTGGGATATGTCTATTTTATTTAAAGTTTCAGAATGAGATAATCTTTTATTAAAAATAACTGTTCCATCAAGTGAGTAAATATTGATAATTATTTCCTTTGCAGGATTAATCTGAGATATATCAATAAAGAAAATTCCATTGTTTGGATTAGGGTATGTTTTTATAGAATCATGATACGTATGTAATGATTGAGCACTGGAATTGTCGAATTTCAAAACAGCTCCAACCTGCCATTTACCATTCTGTTTGATGGTGTCAGGATATTCACCGGTACTCCAAACTGCATTTGCTGCTATACCATATTGAAAGGTTTCATCTAAATCTGTTCCAAAATCCAGCCTTGTTGTTGGTGCAAAATTTTCCATATCAATAAAATTAGGATTCATGATTTTAGAATTTAAATCATAACCTAAGGCTTGCCATTCAATCCAGGATAAAATATTACCTTCCACTTCAAATTCAGGTGTATTTTCTACACATTCTTCGCACCAATAAATGTTATAATCAATTTCCAATCCATCCTGAGAACCAGGGAAAAGTTTTATGGCTGGAGAATTTGCTTTTTGATAAAAAATATTGTTTTTAATTATTGTGTTGTTTGCAGATATATAAGGAGGATTTTGATCACTGCCATTGTTTTCTAAAATTCCAATATGATGCCAGTTGGAGTACCTGTTGTTAAAAAAAGTATTGTTATAAATTTTTACTCCACTCATTCCTTTAACATTTACTCCTATTTTTACATTCTTATGAATATTATAGGAATGTGCTCCTGAGGTCCATTCCATAGGTTCATCATTACCTCCTTTGTAAATAAAGGCATAAGGCATGCCATCATTGTAATTGTGTTTTACAGTGTAGTTAATATTATAGCCCAGCATTACTCCATGTAATATGGAATTTGGATATTGTTCATAAGCCGTCCATACAAACTTATTTCCTAATATTTTTGCACCATCCAGATTGTTTTTTTTTGATGGTACATAACTATCATCCCCAGCAATCACAACAAAGTCTTTAGCTTTGTCAGATGTAAACAAACTACTTTTTATTGTTAATGAAGTTGGTGAAGTTCGTGGTACATCAAAATAGGTTGTATCAACCCCATCGATTGTTAGTGTTATTTGTGAATACGAGAACAATGTGTGACAATATAATAATGACAAAATGAAAATTTTTCTCATACCTTTATAATTTTGTTCAAGGATGCATGTATCATTACAAATGAACGTCTAACTGCCTTCTTTTTTTATATTACTGACTTCAATAGCTTTACAATTTTTTAATAGTTTTCTTCAAATCATTAATTTCTGCCTGAATAACTTTATCCTATTGAAAATCTTGTTTAATTATGATTGTACTAACATTGGTACTACCAATGTTTAGGGAAACTTTATATCTATCAGTTGGTAATGATGAAAGATCAACAACTGTTTTATTATTTCCCATTTTTGCAGATATGTTTTTGGTTAATACAATAATTCCAGTTAAATCTTCCACTTTTATTTGCACTGTAGTAGTGCTGGGGCTTGAAAATTCGATGGCAACCAAATCTGTTGTAGGATTAGGATAATATCTGATAATTTCAAGTTTTAATGGTTCTTCCTCTTTTGTAACATTGAAGCTTGTTGTAGTGTTTCCATCGTCAAAAGTAATTTTATACGTTCCATTAGGAAGGTTATTAATGTTAAGCTCTAATTCGTTTTCACCGATGGATGAGGTATAGGATTCCTCTTGTACAATTTGGTTATTTGAATTTGTAATATCAATGTAGATTAAAGAAGATGTTGGGCTGTAGATGGTTACATTAACCAATTGGTATGTTGTACTTGTTGAATTTAATATTTCTAAAGTTCTTGGAGCATCCTCCTTGGTTACGTTACAACTTACTGAGGTAGTTCCATCATTGAGATTGACAGTATATACTCCAGCAGTAAAATTGGTCAAGTCCACATCTATTTTATTATTCTCTCCAACAGTAGCGTTTTGATTCAAAGACGATACTTGAGTTCCTGCATTATTATTAACAGTTATGGCTATTGACGTTGCACTTGGCGAATAGTATGAAACAGTCACAGCTCCAGTTGTAGGATTTGGAGAATAAGCAATGATTTTTAACGGTTGAGTTGTGCTACCGGATTCATATTCAGAATATCCGAGATCAGGGCTTGAACCATTATAGCTCAATCCAACATTGGTACCTGCATCAATTAATTTTGAAGTTGAATCCAGTTTCAGAAAATTTATTTGGGGTAATGAACCATCAACATGCCTTGGAGCTGAAAGACCGGTAGAATCAATACTCACAAAATCGGCATTTGAAACCGTAACACCAATATCCCAGGAATTAAAAGAATGAGTATAGGATGTTCCGGAATCAATTCCAATGTTTTTAACATTATCAAATGCGATGTTATTTTTATACACTCTGCGTAATTCTCTGGCATCAGTATCAAGGGTGTTGAATATTCTAAAACCCTCTTTGTTTTTATATGAGGTATTATTGTAAACATTAAAACTACCGCAACTATATCCTTGATCGTTAGAATCCCATCCGCGTATACGATTATAGGCCGCAATACAATTTCGGTATATACGATTTGTAACACTTTCATCAATTATAGTTATCCAGCCCATCTTAAATCCATGTCCGCCACCTTCAAGCATTCCATTTTTAAACGACCAGCAATTGTCATATTCAGTACGTCCAATTGAACCGGAAGAAAACCCCTGGTCTCCACAAAGCCATGCCCTACAATTTTGAAAATAGACTGTCCCGGTTGAAAAATTCCAGTTAAAGTCAAGGAATCCGTTACCATCATTACCCGGTACCGGATTTGAAGCCGGAACAGTTGTTAATGAATCACAGTTATTCCATGTGTCGCAATTGATAAAATAAGTGTTGTCACAATTTCTGGATTTAAAGGCTACACCGTGAGTATTATGAATTGTACATTGCTCAATGATAATATGGTCACCTTCTATGGTCCAGGTAATAACCTCGTCAGCCCCGTCATTCTGCCATACATTGCGTACATTCAAACCTTTAAAGTGGATGTAGTTTATACCAACTGTATATAATGGCATATTTAAAGTGCCGCTTCCTTCTGTTGGAATGATTGAATCACAGTCTAATACAGGAGTTTCACCAGGATAATTAAAATAATGGATATAATTTCCTGTCGTACCATCTCTTTCTAACCGGTATCCATATCCGCCGTTTTTATCAGTATGATAATAAGTACCACCTCTGAAATAAACAGTATCTCCTGGTTGTACTGCAGTTGAGTTAAATGCTTTTCCCCAGGTTCTCCACGGTTTATCAAATGTACCTGCATTGTTATCATTACCCCAGGGCGCTACAAAGTAATCAGCGTTGTAAGATGTTCCCGGATTAGTATCTATTACTGGATCAGTATTTCCGGTGCTATTACCATCAGTTTCAGTTATTATAGCACCAACTTGCCAGATACTCCCTTGTGGTGTGGTGTCAGGTGAAACCCCTGTAGTCCAGTTTGAAGTAGTACTAAGTCCGTTTTCAAATTCGGTACCCAAATTAACACCGTATTCAAGTTTTGATGATGGTACAAAATTTTTAGTATCGATAAATTTTGGATCCATAATAACAGAATGAGCATCATAGCCCAAAGCTCTCCATTCTGCCCATGTTAGAGATACATCATTTACCATAAAGATAGGTTCGTTATTTGTTCGGTTAGGATAGTAATATACATTGTAATCACATTCAAAGCCTTCTGAATCAATTTCAGCAGGCGTGTCGTCACCAGCAGATCCTAATCTAACCGCTGAGGTATTAGTAGTGGAGTAAAATAGGTTATTCTTGATCTTCGTGTTTTTGCAAACAGCATCGTATCCTCCGGTATCTGAGGATTTTACCATTATAAAAAATAATTGGTTACCAGTAGTGTAAAAAGTGTTGTTGTATATTTTAGTATTATCAAATCCTTTTTCTACGATTCCCATATAACAATCTTTAATAATGTTATAGCTTATGCCTCCACTAGTATTTACCATGGTAATACTTCCGGGTTCGCCACCTTCATGAACAATTCCGTATTTGGAGCTATCAAAATAATTGAATTTAATAGTATAGTTGATGCTATAGCCAACCATTAAACCATGGGTTCCTCCTGTAGATCCATTCCAAAGAATTTTGTTACCAATAATTTGTGCGCCGTTTAAGTTGTAGGCATAGGAGTTATAATCATCCTCACCGGCTTGCACAATAAATCCGCTAGAACTTGTTGAGGTAATAAAATTGTTTCTAAATATCAGATTAGTTGAACTGCTATTTGGAATGTTATATCCGCCCACAGAAGTTTCGATTGTTTCAATCCCTTCAATAATCAGACTTTGTTGTCCGACTATGTTTATCGTAATGAATAAAAATAATGACACTAGTAAATTTTTCATGTTGTCTAGTTTTGAATAAGGATCAAAAAATAAGAGTATTTAAATTATTTTCTTCTACATTATAAATTAAGTAAATACAATATCATGATGTTTATCTGGAGGATAAACTATATTCTTTTGTTACCTGCTAAATGAAGTTATAAGAGAATTAAAATAACGAAAAAACAGGCGTAATTAGTTTGTCGTAATTCACACATCAAATTCAAAATAAAAGGTGTAATCATTGAGAATCTTTATTATCATGGCAAGAGAATTATCAATGGACAATAATTTAACCTTTTAATGCATTCTAAAAATTAAGTAATAGTCTAAATATAGATGGAGATTGCTTATGATATATTTACTACATCATATTGTTTTTTAAATTCTATTTTACAGTAAATCTGATATTTGTTTAATTCCGAACAATTAATTTGTTTATTTTTCCAGAGCGTATTCCAATCGAAAATGCACATGTTTTCATTGGATTGTAAGTGTCAATAATAATATATTACTATCGCATATGATAAAAGCCATATAATTTGGCCTGAAAGTTCTTCAATTTTCTAATAAATAATACATAATCAACTTAAATTTCAGTAATGGATTGAGTAAAATTTACCCTTTAATTAGTCATATTCTTACATGAATAATTAAAAACATATTTAACCCTTATAAATTTAACAGAGATCAATGTCAAAGTCAATTTTAAGTTGAATAATATTTTAAATTATTAAATAATTTGTCATTGTACATTGTAATAACGGTTGTATTTTTTATAGTTGCTTTTATTTAAATCCAAATCGTTAAATACTATTTCAATGTTATTGATTTTATTCGCTTTTAAATTGTTTAGAGCATTTACAAATATTTTTTTATTAGTGTAATTATTTCTACAAATAAAAAGTAACAGAGAAGCATATTTAGATAGTGAGATCGAATCAGATACTATTCCAGAAGGTGTTGAATCAATAATGACATAATCATATTTTGTTAATATATAATTCATTAATTCGTCTAATTTTCCTGCCTCAATTGACTCAGATGCATTATGAATAATCGGACCTGCAGTTATATAATACAGGTTTTTTAAATCTGTTTTTTTAATAATCTCTTCTTTACTTACTTCGCAGTTAATATAGTTCGAAAGTCCAACAAGATTATCATCATTTAATTTCTTGTGAAGTGTAGGTTTTCTAAGATCACAATCCAGTATAATGGTCTTATAACCTACTGCAGAAATAAAGGCAGCCAGATTGTAGGCAATAAAGCTTTTTCCATCTCTTGGAAGGGCAGAAGTAATCAGTATGGTTAATCCTACATTGGAATTAAGTTTTTGAAAAATATTACTACGTAAGTTTCTGAATGATTCAGCAAGAGATGAGTTGGGGAGCTTTGTGCTTACTATTTCGGAGTTATGGTAATTGGTGTAAATAAGATTTGTAATTGGTTTATTATATATTTTTTCAAGATCCTGAACGGATGATATGTTTTGATTAAAAAAATCTTTAATAATTAAAATCAGAGAAGGTAAAAAGAAACCTATAAACAAAGCCAAAATATAATTAAGAAATGTTTTTGGAGAAATAATAGAACTTGTAACTAGCCTTGCTGGCTCAAGTATTTCATAATCCGGGACGTTTGAAGCCATAGAGATAGCAGCTTCGGATCTTTTTTGTAATAAAAATGTATACATGGCATCTGTAATATTGAATTGCCTTTGCATACTTACCATCTTTAATTCGGTTTTTGGTAAAGTGGCTATTTGTTGTAAAAGTTTATTTCTTCGGTAATTAAGTTCGTTTAATGTTAAATCCAATGAATTTAAGTTATTTTGTACATTTTCAATGATGGTTTGTTTCTGAAGTTTGATTTTATTGTTAAGCTGATCCAAGAAGAGACTTTTTTCAACCTTGTTGCTTAAAATTGTAAATTTTTCAGCATTGAGTTCCAGTAATTCTAATACCATTGAATTCATAATTGGGTCATTCACATTTGCTGATGTAGGAGGTATTAATCCTCCTATATCCTGGTTATCATGGAAATATTTGAGTATGTATTTAAAGTATTTTTCTTGTACTTTAAGAACAGATATCTCGTTTTCCAGTCCCGTAATTTGAGATAGAACCTGTTGTCCCTGATAAGTGAGGTCTGTAACCTGGTGAATGGCTTTATAGTCTCTTAATTTCGATTCCGATTTATTAAGAGAATCTGAAATCTGTGCCAATTGGTTATCAATAAAGTTTATAGTATTTAAAGCTATGTTATTTTTTTTGGAAAGGTTCTCATTTAGAAATAATTGAAGGTAATTATTTAAAAAGTCGACTGTTAAATTATTATTTTCTCCCTGAAACGATAATTTAATTAATGTTGAACGAATACTTGCAGGTTCTGCAGTTAACCTTTTGAGGTAATCTTTACTAGTGATATCTATGTGGTTAAAAACAAAAAAGCCGTTATTGTATAGCTTTGTACTTTCTCTATATAAATTTTTATCTAAACTTACCGAAAATTTAAAGTATGGAGTGTTGATCATTTGATTAAACCAGCATATAGTGTCTAATTCAATTATATTATTTTTGCTAATAACTTGGTTATCAACAAAGTTATATAAGGTGGCCTCATATTCAGAAATGGTTAACCTAAATTTTTCTTCATCTATAATATTTATCTTAAATCGGCTATTGATTGCCTGGGGGTGTGACTTGTCAATATTCACGCTGTAATTACAGGTTTTATATAATTGACGGGGTTTACTTAGAAATCTTAAATGTGGATTATTTAAAAACGATATAGGTTCTTCGTAATAACTGGTTTCCAGGCCAAGTTTTTTTATTGTTTTAGAAACCAGGTCAAAGGAATGTAAGCTGCTTATGTCATTTTCAAATGAATTCTGCTGAAGATTTCTTTCGTGTGCATTAAAATATTCGTTTGATTCAAGAAATGCAGCTTGTCGATCTTCAATAGGACCAACTAGTGAGTTGACTTGATATACTTTTGGGACGAAACTGTTGTAAGCATATGCAATTAGAACACATAGTATGATTGTGGCAATGTAATAATATTTGTGATTAAAAATAATTTGAATAAAATCTTTAATATTAAATATTTCATCTGGTTTTGTATTTCTTAATGTCATATTATTATTTTATTAATTAATACTGCTGAATATTTAATATTGTATTGATAATCAGGTCTTAGTTCATGGTGACTAACGGTGTTTTTTTAGCTTACATTAATTTAACTAAAATGTTCAAGATTAATAGGATACAAATATGGAGTGTTGGCTGATTTTTGATTTAACGATGTTATTTATTGAGGAATGGATATTTTATTATGATGAAATTGAATTTTGTTGCGGATAGGGGGAGTTTTGGAATGATTAAAAAATAGTGATTTTTGATCATGTAAATTCCAACGCAGCAATGTGTGGATTATGAAATTAATTCGAGAGCATAAGATTTTAAGATGGTACTAACCTCAGTTTGATTAAAATTAAAGTTCTCAGGTATAATGAAAAAATAGTAATTCCCACTTATAAATAACTGTTTTCTTCGTCATATTTGCTTACAATAGCACTCTATGACTTCGCAAATATTCTTTGAAACCAATTATTTATAAGCGGTCTGACCCATTAATTTTATGTCGAACAGAGGTTACTATTTTCTGGGGAAAAATAGTATACAATTCAATGCTGTATTATATAAAAAAGCCGTCAAAAGGAAGTTCTAAAACTTAATAATTCCTTAATAGACGGCTTTCAATAAATTTATTTGAAGTGATTATACACGAGCAGCTTCAACTTTTTTACGATAGTTATTTATCGCTACATGATAATCCGGATCTTTTAATACGTTTACATCACAAATCTTTTCAGCTCGTTTTATCAGTTTAACACAATCCTGGCTTAAATAACGCAAATGGACATTAGTTCCAATTAATTGATATTTTTCAGCTAGTTTGTTAATTGCCTCAATCGCAGATTGATCCATGATTCTTGACTCTTCAAAGCTAATCACAACTTCTTTTGGATCATTTTTAACATCGAATTTCGAAATAAAAGAGGTTGTTGCAGCAAAAAACAAAGGGCCGTGAACAATATAATGCTTAACACCTTCACTGTCCACAATGCTTGATACACGCACTTTAACAGCATTTTCCCAGGCAAAAACCAAAGCAGAAACAATGACTCCTGCCGCCACAGCAATAGCCAAATCATATACAACCGTTAAAATGGTTACTAATGCGATTACAATGACATCAGCAACAGGTATTTTGTTTAGTATTTTAAATGTACTCCATGCAAATGTTCCAATAACTACCATAAACATTACACCAACTAATGCCGCAATAGGAATCATTTCAATATATGTGCTGGCAAAAAGAATAAAGGCTAGCAATGCTAAAGCTGCAATAATTCCCGATAATCTTCCGCGACCACCTGATTTAATATTGATTATACTCTGACCAATCATTGCACATCCACCCATTCCGCCAAAAAAGCCATTGGTAATGTTGGCTACCCCCTGGGCAACGCATTCACGATTTCCACTTCCACGTGTTTCAGTTAGTTCATCAACTAAAGTTAATGTCATCAGTGATTCAGTTAAACCAATTAGCGCAAGGATAATGGCATACGGGGTAATGAACTTTAAGGTTTCGAGACTAAATGGTATGACAGGAATATTGAATGAAGGTAGCCCCGCTTTAATTCCTGTACCTCCTTTTGAAACAACAAATGAACGAACTGTTTCTGTTTCTATTCCACCCAGAATTACAATTAATGATACCACAATGATGGCAACAAGGGCTGCAGGTATTTTTTTACTGAATTTTGGCAGAAAATACATGATAGCCATTGTAAGAATAACTAGTCCCAACATTATATATAAAGGAGAACCGCTTAAATATTCGCTCTCAAGTTTAAACATTCCTAACTGTGAGGTAAAAATTACGATAGCTAATCCGTTCACAAATCCCATCATAACAGATTGAGGAACCATACGGATAAATTTACCAAGTTTAAGGAAACCAATCGTCATTTGAATTAACCCAGCCAGTATAATAGTTGCAAAAAGATATTGAATTCCCATCATGTCACCCTGGGCTCCCAAAGCATTACCTTCGGCCACAAGATTAACCATAACTACGGCCAGTGCACCGGTTGCACCAGAAATCATTCCGGGTCTGCCACCAAAAATTGAAGTCACTAACCCCATCATAAAGGCACCATATAAACCAATAATAGGAGAAATACCTGCTACAAAGGCGAAAGCAACAGCTTCCGGTACTAGGGCAAGTGCAACTGTTAAACCTGATAAGATATCATCCTTAACAGATCCTTGTCGTTTGTCGATAAAAGAGAATGAAAACTTCATATATAGAATAAATTATTATTAGCAATTATAGGTCGAATATATGATCAAGAATAAAGTCATATATCAAGAAATGCAGGCGGCAAAAATAGTAAAAACAAACTATTTTGTTTTGCCGAATGAGGTTTTGTAAACTTTTATTAGAATAAAAGATGTTAAAAAAGATTAATGATATGGCTTGTTTAGACAAATAACACATTAACGTTCTTACAATATGGATTTGAACTGGAAAGTAGGCGGATGTTAATGTGTTGAAAATGACTGCTAAAGTATTGAATAACTGTGGTGGATAACTTATATTGTATATAGAGGTCGGCAGTAGATAATTTTAATAAACTTATGATATGATACTTGTAATTTTAATATCAATAGTCTTGGTAGCTATCTCGGGATTTGCCCTGGCTTTCAAATATTATTACAATAAGAAGAAAACTCCCTTATGCCATTCAGATAGTGATAAGTTTGATAGTAATTGTTCTGTCTGTGGGGAGGATGATGTTGAGGTCTGTAAAGTAGAAGACCAATGATTCGATTCATATAATCAGGAATGTAACGAGTGTTGTGTGCAAATAGGTGAAATCAAGTTTATTTGATATGGGATATAGAATAGAAAAAGATACTTTAGGAGAGATTAAGGTTTCTGATGATAAATTGTGGGGAGCACATACACAACGATCATTTGAAAACTTTCGAATTGGCCCAGATGGTTCAATGCCATATGAGGTAATTGAAGCATATGCATTCATTAAAAAAGCTGCAGCGATTGTAAATTGTAATCATGGCTTCTTATCTTCAGAAAAAAAGGATTTAATTATTGATGTCTGTGATGAAATCATTTCTGGTAAATTGTGTTCTCATTTTCCACTTGTTATCTGGCAAACAGGATCCGGAACTCATACCAACATGAATTGTAATGAAGTCATTGCCCACAGAGCACAACAATTATTGAAACTGGATCTCGTTAATGAACCTCTGTTTGTGCACCCAATAGACGATGTAAATAAATCACAATCCTCCAATGATACGTTTTCTACAGCAATGCATATTGCAGCCTATAAAAAAGTAAAATCAGATTTAATTCCGGCTATTGTACAATTGTATGAATCATTGTATCAAAAATCACAGGATTTTACTGAAATTGTTAAAATTGGACGCACTCATTTTATGGATGCTGTACCTATTACTTTAGGTCAGGAATTTTCAGGATATGCATTTCAAATTAATTGTGGATTAAACTCATTACAAGATAGTTTGCTCAAACTTGGAGAGTTGCCCATTGGAGGTACTGCAGTAGGTACCGGGTTGAATACATTTCAGAATTATGATATGGAAATGAGTGCTCAAATTAAAGAATTTACAGGTTTCCCTTTTTCATCAGGTACTAATAAGTATGCCTTGCAAGCAGGACATGAAGCGATATTACGTACGCATTGTGCCATAAAACAGTTAGCTGTTAGTATTTTAAAAATAGTAAATGATATTAGGGTGATGTCTTCAGGCCCAAGAGCCGGTTTTGCAGAATTAATACTACCTGCAAATGAAGCTGGTTCCTCCATAATGCCGGGTAAAGTTAATCCTACACAAATAGAAGCCTTATCAATGGTGTGTACTCAAATAATAGGTAATGATGTTACTATATCAATGGCTTGTTCGAGTGGACATTTTGAGCTGAATGTATATAAACCACTAATAATTGCAAATTTTTTATATTCAGCTTCACTACTAACAGATGCAGTAATCTCTTTTAATAAAAATTGTTTGCTGGGATTGAGTGCTGATTTAAATAAAATTAAATATTACCTCGAAAATTCACTAATGCTGATTACAGCAATTACTCCACATATCGGATACGATAATGCAGCGCTTATATCTAAAAAGGCTTTTAAAGAAAATATCAGTTTAAAAAAAGCTGCCATTGATTTGGGGTTGCTTACCTCTCAGCAGTTTGATAAATGGATTGTTCCAGGAGACATGACGAAACCTAACTTGTAAAGTTGAAAATAACTTACTTT
The DNA here is from genome assembly GCA_050290065.1 of Marinilabiliaceae bacterium. Classification (GTDB taxonomy): domain Bacteria; phylum Bacteroidota; class Bacteroidia; order Bacteroidales; family Marinilabiliaceae; genus Saccharicrinis. The sequence continues at coordinate 621 of JBNKGY010000069.1, read as the reverse complement.
AAAATTATTATTTCTGTTCAGAACCTAATGTTTTATTAGAAGATTATTATTCATCTTAATCATGGAGCTTCTCTTTGATCTTCCCATATTAGCATTTCATTACTTCTTTCCTCAAAAAAGTCAGGGCATACTCCATCTCCCTCTCCTGCAACACCCCCATCAGGAGCACAAATAAGGTTGCAGTTTTTGTCGTATAATTCACTAAAAATATCACAGCATCTTTGAGGAATAAAAAATACCGTATCTCCTTTATACATGTATTGATATATTTTTGCAGGAGGATTCCATACTTCCTGGGCAGAAATGTCGATGATTTTTTGCTGGATACATTCCGGAATTTGAGGAACAAATTCATCCTCGTCATTATCATTGCAATTTAATAATAAAGGAAGTATAAAAAGTATCAAATATAATATATTGAATTTCATGATTCTGTTTTATTTAACAGATGCGTGAAATAGAAAAAGGTTGCGCTAATAGCCTGAGTTCGATTAAAATTTTTAGCATTTACCTCATTAAATTTCTATTTATAAGGTATTCGATAGAACTATGTTTCAGATTGACATAAAAGGCTGGTATACAATGTGAATTATGCAGGGTTAGCTCACTAAATTTAACGTA
>JBNKGY010000068.1:0-18124 GCA_050290065.1 Marinilabiliaceae bacterium | reverse complement strand
GTCATTTTTTTCTTTTTTACCTTCCCCTTGATTGAGAAAAATTCAGCATAAATAAGATATATCCCTAAAGGAGCTTTAATATGTTTGTCCGTGATTCCATCCCATTTGAAAAATCCCGATGTACCTAATAAATCATTGTTATTTAAAATTCTGATTGGTATACCATACCGGTTAAAAATAGTTACAGATCCTGACCATCCGGGCTCTTGTAACGCATAATTTATTTGAAGAAAATCAGCAGTCCCATCCCCATCTGGAGTAAATTCTTCATCTTCAAGCCAAATCCAACGATCACTTTTTTGTGCTGTTTTCTCCACGTATTGAGAATTCATCTTTGTTGGTGTAGCAAAGTTAGTTTCAGATGAGGCAGAATGCCAATTGTTAGTGTTGTTTGTTGTGGCATTATAATCAATTCTTTCAAGAGAAACACCTTCTTTATCTCTTAATAATTCAAAATGCAATTTTTCAGTATATTGAAAATGGTCAATGATTTTACCGTTGGATGTGGTAAGTGCAATATGTCCTTCATCATCGTTCATTGATGGTATGGAGGTTTGGATTACAAATTCGGATATGGTTTGGTATTGACTGTTCAACTTATTGCTGTCAGCAGTTATTACTATATATTCTCCAGGAAAAATCAACCTGTTTCTAGCATCAATTGGGTATAATTTTTCGAGAATATCCTGACTAATAGATGAGGTATAAATATTATTTAAATTTATGATTTGATTGGACCGATTGTAAATCTCAATAAAATCAGTGCTTTCGGATGTTGGATTAAAAAGGATTTCGTTAATACAGAGATCAAAACTATCTATTGGTTCAGGAATTCCTATCTTCCAATCAAAATCGGATTTCAAAGTATTGCCGGCATAATCCCTTAGATCTTTTTCGAAGTTTATCAGGTATGAAATGTTGTGGTTTAAACATTTAGTATAAGTTAAGGATGCGGAATTAAGATAAATACTATCAATGTTTATTGAATAGATTTCTGCAAAGTTAATATTTATAGGTGGGTAAATCTTCCAATTTGACGTGTCCATTGGTTCGCTGAAATGAAATTTAAAGGTGCTGTCATTCATGTAGGAGATGTATTTGATTTTTGGAGCATTGGTGTCAGCATGGGTATCAGCAACAGAGTTTTTACAACCAGGAGTTCCTCCATCGAGGTTTACTGAATATCTCCAGTTATCTGATGATACATCATAATTGGTGTTATCCATTCGCTCTATGGCCCAACCACCATCATTTTTAAAAGATTTCTCATCTATTGGTAATGGATATTTCAGCGCTTCAATAACTACATTATTGTTATTACTCAATATTATTTCTCCACTACTATTGGGTAAAGCAGGAAGCTTTTCAACTCCTATTAGATTTAACGAATTAGGCCAATTATGGATTTCTGATAAATCGGTAATAGCCACATATTTATCAGGTTTTAAATCGAATGAAGGTAAAGCAGATGGTTTATTATTTACAAATATATTCCACCCACCTAGATTTACGGTTTCTGCAGTATTGTTATACAATTCAATATATTCTGATTCAAATACACCAGCAGATGGTGTAGGATCAATCATAATTTCACTAATAACTACGTCGTATCTATTAGTGTTCAAGCTTATTGAGTCTGGTGGAGTGTCATCCACGAATGCCGATCCTTGCACATCTATTGGTCCGAAATGAAACTTACTACTCCTGGTTGAGGTGTATTTGCATACCAAAAGAAAGTATTCACTCTTTACGATTGAATTATCAAAGGTTTCTCCTTCTAATAAATAAGATGCGTTTTCAAGTTGAGTATAAAGTTTCCAGTTGCCCTTTTCATCACGTTCAACTTTTACAGCAGCGTAAATCGACGATTTATCTAATATTTTATCAGTGCCATCGATGATTTTACTACTTTTTCCATTTGATTTTTTCCATAATGATATTTCATCCTCGGTACCACCAATTTTAACAAAGTACCCTTCTGTATCTTCATTAAACTCAGGTTGATTTGATATGATATATATTTCACTCAGGTTTGAAGATGAAGGGTTAAAATCCATTGTTAATGAAAATTCCCATGTGGCATTGTTTATAGCATTGCTTTCTGTTGCAATATAAGATGTAGATGCTTCAGGAGGTGCATTTAAATGTAAAGTGTTGTTATCTTTGTCAATGGAGAAGTTTGCTAAATGTCCACTCCATGTTGGGGGTTCTGTTAAGTTGCTTTTGTTCCAGTTTTCATGAAATTGAGCAAAAGTTAATGTCGGAAATATTAAAAAGAGCAAAAAAAATCGGTTCATAGTGTTTGGTTAGTCTTAATTTCTATATTTTTGCATGATAATTATCATCATCAACAACTTAAGCAATTTAATTAATATATATTGTTAAATGGTAGGTTGTATAATAAATTTTAAATTTTTTTTAGATGAAAGTAGCAATTGTTGGTGCTAGTGGCGCTGTTGGACAAGAGTTTCTACGCGTTCTTGAAGAGCGTAATTTCCCTTTAGATGAATTAGTGTTATTTGGATCCGCACGTAGTGCAGGAAGAAAATACACGTTTAAGGGTAAAGAACTGGTTGTAAAGGAACTTTGTCACAACGATGATTTTAAAGATATTGATATAGCATTAACTTCAGCAGGAGGTGGTACCTCTAAGGATTTTGCAGAGACTATTACCAAGCATGGCGCAATAATGATTGACAATTCAAGTGCTTTCAGAATGGATTCTGATGTGCCTTTGGTTGTACCTGAAGTAAATGCGGATGATTGTAAACATGCTCCTCGTAATATTATTGCTAATCCAAACTGTACAACTATTCAAATGGTTGTTGCATTAAAAGCATTGGAGAATATTTCGCACATTAAAAGAGTGCATGTTTCAACTTACCAATCTGCAAGTGGTGCTGGCGCAATGGGTATGGCTGAGTTGGAGCAACAAGTAAAAGAATATGCTGAAAATAAAGATTTAAAAGTTGAGCAATTTGCTCATCAGTTGCTATTTAATGTAATACCTCATATTGATGTATTTACTGATAATGGTTATACAAAAGAAGAGATGAAGATGTATAATGAAACCAAAAAAATTATGCATTCTGATGTTGAAGTAAGTGCTACAACTGTGCGTGTTCCTGTAATGAGGAATCACTCTGAATCTATTTGGGCAGAGACTGAAAAACCTGTTACTCCGGAACAGTTCAGAGCTGAATGTGAAAAAACAAAAGGTATAACTGTTATTGATAAACCAGGTGAAAATAAATATCCAATGCCTTTTTTATTGGCAGGTGAGGATGATGTTTTTGTAGGTCGTATCAGAAAGGATATTTCAAATCCTAATGGAATTACATTTTGGTGTGTAAGCGACCAAATTAAAAAGGGTGCTGCCTTAAATGCAGTTCAGATTGCTGAGTATATGATTGAAGAAGGATTAGTTAAATAATTCTTATTGTATAAATTATAAAAAAGAGGATGTCTCCATTTTGGAGTGACATCCTCTTTTGTTTTTCAGTAGGTAGTTGTATGGTTAGTTTGGATTTATGCTATTCTTGTTTAACTCGCAATATGAATGTCATATATTTTGAAAAAAATGTCATGTAATTTCAATTTACAGACGATATCTGATTGATTTGTAAATATTGAAAGTGTTCAAATCAAAGGGAGATGTACATCTATACAAACGACAAGGTTTGTAGTAAATAGGATGTGACGGTTATTTTTACATCTAATTCACTTAAGAAACACTATTCGAGTATGCTTTTAATCAGGTAGATAAAAAAAGGCTATTTCCTATGAAATAGCCAATTGTGTTATTCTTCTTCGTCGGATTCGTCGAAATTTATAGTTGGATATAGAAAATCGTTGTACGGAAACCTGGCTGTATGTATTTTTCGTACCTCGTTGTATATGAGCTCCTTGAAGTCATTCAGGTTGTCTTTGTTTTTTGCCGATATAAAAACAGTATCCAAATTCTTTGCCATCCAGCTTTTCTTTAGGTCTTCAAGCGAATAGTTTTCTTGTAGAACAGGTGTTAAATCGTCCTCATCTTTTGGTGTATATGAAAAGGCATCTATTTTATTAAATACCATGATCATTTTTTTATCACTACATTCAAGTTCTTGTAATGTTTCATTAACAATGTCTACCTGTTGTTCAAAGCCGGCATGAGAGATATCAACCACATGAACCAAAATATCAGCTTCACGGACTTCATCTAAAGTTGATTTAAATGAATCAACCAAATGGTGAGGGAGCTTTCTGATAAAACCAACGGTATCTGCCGCTAAAAATGGCAAGTTACCAATAACCACCTTTCTAACAGTTGTGTCTAACGTAGCAAATAGTTTATTCTCGGCCAATACACTTGATTTGCTGAGTGTGTTCATAAGGGTTGACTTGCCTACGTTGGTATAGCCAACTAAAGCAACACGAACCATTTTTCCACGATTCTTCCGTTGTGTAGTTTTTTGTTTGTCAATCTTTGTTAAATCTTGTTTCAGCTTGGTTATTTTGTCACGAATAATTCTTCTGTCTGTTTCGATTTCTTTCTCACCAGGACCTCTCATACCAATTCCACCTCGTTGCCTTTCAAGGTGAGTCCACATTCGGGTTAGCCGAGGAAGTAAATATTGATATTGAGCCAGTTCAACCTGAGTTTTAGCCGCAGCAGTTTTTGCATTATGCGCAAAAATATCCAAAATTAAATTGGTCCGATCTAAAATGCGTACCTTCAAGTATCTTTCCAGGTTTCTAAGTTGAGAAGGTGTTAATTCGTCATCAAAAATTACAGATTGCACTTCGTGGACTTTTACACCTTCAAGGATTTCTTCCAGTTTTCCTCGTCCAACATAGGTTTTATTATCTGGTAAAGAGAGGTTTTGTGTAAACCTTCTTACAGGAACAGCTCCTGCAGTTTCTGCCAGGAATGCCAATTCATCCAGATATTCGTTTAATAAATTTTCAGATATTCCAGGAGTTCTAATGCCTACCAGTAATACCTTTTCCATTTCCTTTTTCGTCGAAATTTGCTCTCCCATTCATTTTTTATTATGGCTACAAAGATATCAAATTTACCTTATAACCAGAGTTCGGCTTAAATTTTGGATTAACCTTGTTCAATATCATTTTATAAGGTGTACGATAGAACATTGAATCAGAACGCCAATGGGTTGATTGTAGGAATGATCCAAAAAAGACAGTTTTAAACGATTAGGCTTAAATTCATATTATGCTTAATTGCATCTAATACCAATATCCCAATGATAATAGCGTTATAATTTCATTCTAATAAATTTATACTACGTTACAAAATATCGTCGTAACTAAGGTTATGTCTCAATTTATTTCATGATTATTGCTTCACTCGGCATAGCTCAAGCAAGCTTGGCTTTGCTCACGTTTATCGCAATAATTTACGTCTGGTATAAACTTAATATCTCTAAAAATATTTAACACCAACCTCATAGCGAATTTGGTATAACTTATATTTTTAGTAGAAAATAAATGAGTTAACAAAGTTGTATTACTTTTCAAAATGACTTATGTATTCAGTTTTAAAAGTGATACATACAGAAATAAAAAAGGGATATCCAATGGATATCCCTTTATATGATAACAGTTATATGTTATTGCAGTACAAAGTTGATAGGTACAGTATAGGAAACCTTTACTGATTTACCACGTTGCTTACCAGGTTTCCACTTAGGCATTGATTGTACCACACGTACAGCTTCTTTGTCTAAGTTTGGATCTACGCCACGAGCTACTTTTACCTGAGAAACCTTACCATCAGTTCCAACAACAAACTGAACGTAAACGCGACCTTGAATACCATTTTCCGAAGCAATTGACGGATATTTTACCGATTCAACAATAAACTTTCTTAATGCTAAGTCTCCTCCTGGGAATTCAGGCATATCTTCAACAATAAAGAAAACAGGTGCATCATCAGACTCCTCTTCTTCTAAAGAAATATCAAACTCAACCTCTGTATCCTCGTCAATTTCAGAATCTTCAATATCAAGCTCTTCATCAAGCTCAACATCATCATCCACGATGTTTAATACATCAGTAACTTTTGGAGGTGGAGGTGGTGGAGGTGGTTTAACTTCTTCCTGTCTGGTAATAGGAATAATTTCCTCCTCTGCGTCAAGATCATCCATCATTTCAAATTGGCCAGAATCCACATCAGATGTTGACCATTCGAAAGCGATTAATACAAGAGCCAAAACCACAACCATACCGATCTGCATGAAAATCCTTTTTTTGGTTTCAAGATCTGCTTTTGGCGACTTTTTTACTTCCATAATAAAATTAATTTTGGTGCCTAAAGTTAACCATTTATTAACGGTTAATCAACTATTTTTCTTTGTTATAATTACAAATAAATTTCGAGTGCATAAAAATAGGACTTTATTATAAAAAACGTATCTATTTGAACTTTTTTTTCATTAATGATGTTGAATAATATTACCTGCGCTAAAAAATCTATACACAGATCTTCCAAATTTTAAATATTAATACGCGTATTAAAAAAATAATTTTATATTTGCATCGCAATTTATGGGGGATTAGCTCAGTTGGCTAGAGCGTTTGACTGGCAGTCAAGAGGTCATCGGTTCGATTCCGATATTCTCCACATTGAAAATAAAGGCGTTCGGGGGCTTCCACTCTGGGCGCTTTTTTTGTTGGTACAAACAAAAGGACAAACATTTTAGCAGAAAAAAAGGATAGCTTAAAATTAAGCTACCCTTTCCTTTATTAATTTCTTCCACATTCTACCAATCATCACTTTCGCTTTGAGATTCCTTTTTAAGGTTATCAATTAATGAAGTTGACAATGTTAGACCTGTATTATTAGCAAGTTGTTTTAAATCTTCCCATAAAAAGACCGCTCTTTTTTTCATTCCGTTGTAACTTTTAATAGGCGGTATTTCTGAATCCGTTAAAGTTCCAAAGCTTTTACTTCCTGATGTAGGTTTATGTATAAAGTCTTTAATTTCATACTTAAATCTACCATCTTTAAAAAATATATTTATAGTGTAATCTACAAATCCTTTTGCCCTTTCTGTACCTCCATATCCAAATTTAGAAGGTGAGTAAGTTGCAATAGCATTTAATATTATTTTACCATTCTCTGAATCTTTTAGCTTTATTACTTTATCAGGATTATTAAATATTGAAGCAATCCACTCCATTGCACGACTATATAAAACATCTTTTGAAGCTCCCTTAACTTCAATAACATTAGTATAAGTTATTGGCGTTTGGGCATACGCTGTTTGTATGGCAAGAACAGTAATAAATAGTATTAATAAATGTTTCATGAAAAGGTTATTGTTTATTATTCATATTAAGTTTATCAATTCAAAAGTATAAAATTCTAAACATTAGCAATTATTAGCATTTTATAAAAAAAGGCTTAAACACAATTTGTTTAAACCTTAGTAAAACTTAGTAAGTTCGATTAACTACCAATTATCATCGTTGGACTTCTCATCTTTTAAATAAGCTAACAAATCAGATACTTTTGAATTAAAGTAGCTTTCTATTTGCTCTTTTGTTTCAGGCAACCTAACAGCACCCTTTTTATTATATATTGGATAACCTTTCCACATACTTCCTGTATAGGTAACTGGAAGCCCTCCATTATCGGCAGTAATCTCTAATTGAGTTATTTCAAACCTTACTTTTCCATCTTTAAACTTTAACTCAATTGTATATTTCGCATTTGTTGTTAATGTTACACCACCATTTTTAACTGTACCAAAACCTGAAACATAAGTATCAAACCTTAAATACTCGTTCTCTGTTTTACCTTTAATCACCTCATCAGGGTTTTTATAGCTTTCATTAATGTACTTGGTTGCATTACTGTACAAGTCTTGCGCTGTTTTCTCATTTACTTCTAATACAAGAAATGTTTTTTCTGGGTCTTCACTATTAATTAACCCGTTTTGCGCTATCTCATAACTTTGAGAATAAACCATTGTTGCACATAGCAACATCATAAGGAATAATACTTTTTTCATAATCTATAAATTAGTTAAAGTACCAAAGATACATTTTACAACATATATGATGTAATGAATAGGGGCAAATTTCCTGACTTTCGTATCGAATGGAAGCTAAAAGGGATAAACTACTAATTGAAATTGGCAACAGGGTAAGAGTTTTGAGAACCAAACAAAATCTTACACAAGCTCAATTAGCTTCTGATATTAATAAAGACCAACAAAACATACAAAGGTTAGAATCTGGACGCTACAATCCCTCAATTAAGTTTCTCAATGAAGTATGTTCAGGACTTGATATTACAATCCAAGAATTTTTCTGTAATCTTAACAATGAGGAATAAGTATAAAATTAGACCTTTGTAATCTCATATTACTCTTTCGTTTTTCTTCTATCCCTTGCTTTATTTCTGCATCGTTTGGCTTTCTCTTCACCAATAAACTTTGCACTGCAATATTTTGAACCTTTACGCTGCATAGATATATCACGTCCACAGGATGCACAAAAACGAACTTCGTTAACTGGTTTAGATGTTAATCTATTTCTATTATCTACCTGAATAATGGTTTTTACGTCCCCCGAATCAATGGAGCATTTATTCGGGGGACGTTTGCACCCTTTATATAGGTGTGCATTTGTCCCCTTTGCTAAATGCTCCATTTTTAAAATCGGTTCAATTGCTTTTAATTCAGATGAGGTAAATAACTGTATCCATTCGTATTTTATCCAGTTTTCAAGACGGGTATTATAATCTGACAAGTTGAGTTTATTGGATAATCTCTTTAAACTCTTTCGGGCTTTTTCTGCTTTCTTATGATTAATATTTTCCCAGTACGAAATTCTACCAAGCTGATACCATCGTTTTAAATCACGTAAGTTTAAATTGATGGTATTTGCGTTCTCATCCCAAAAAACAACATCTTTTGCAGCTATTAAAAGCTCCTGAATCAATAAAACAACCTTTGAGCTGTCCAGTAGGTCGTAAAGTGTTTTAATGCCGTATTTCTTTAGCTGTTCCATTTTCAGAATTGCAACACCATAACGAAGTATGTTTTTATTTATACCTGCCCCTTTGTCGTAAAACTTTACTGAATAGCGGTCGTGAACCGCTATTTTGCCGAAATGAATATCTGTTTTGCTGAAATGCGAAAACGGTACTTTCTTATGAATCAAACAGCGGTCAATTATTCCCGATACAGGAAACATTAAAAAAAGATTGATTTGTATTTCAAAGGAACGTAAAACCGTTGTGTGTGGATTTATGCCATATAGTAAACTCATTGCATGAATTACCTTACAAAGGTCGCCATATGTGAAACGTGTAAAATTTACACCGTGTGCTTCTTTATGAAGTGAACCCCTAATAATTGCATAATCTTCGCCCTCTTTGTTTTGTATAATTTTAAACCTTAATCCCTTATTTTCGGTTTCGCCTGACAGTTCGATAACTTCGCCGCCATTTATTCGTGCTGTTTCTTTCCAGTCGATGAGGTGGCATTCTTTAAGCCGTTCAACTTCGTAAGTTATTGCAACAATACCGCAAATCATACAAAGAATAAAACGACCGTATAAAGGGGTAAACGGTCGTTTATAGTTTGTATTTTCATTAAAGGGGTTTCAATTGTTGTTTCCATTGTAACCCTTATTACTTTGTTATACATTGGTCGGCTTGTACAATGGCTTCTTTCGCATCATAACCCCGATGTTCTTTTAGCCAGCTTTCAACCTCAACCCTATCAAAGAACAGGTGTTTCGATTGCTTGTAATGGGGTATAGATTTACCCCCTTGCATGGTAAGTTTATAGATTGTGCTTTTACTTAACCCAGTAAAGGCGCAAACCTCATCAATATTTAAAACTGTTTTTTGTGTGGATAACACAAGATTTTCTAACCTTTCAAATCGTTGTAATAATTCAACCATTTTAATAATCTCCTATTGTTTAAGAATTTATAAAATGGCTTTGCAAAGCCTTTAATTTCAATTGCGCTTTGCGAAGAAAAGAAAGAAAGGAAAGAATAGAATCAAGTACCTAACAAGTACTTATAGTACTGCTTTTATTAAACTATCCAATTTTTGCAAGCCGTCTATTTTAGTGGCTGTGGTTATTTTTTGAATCGTAGAGGATAGTGTTTTATTTGTGGTTTTGGTTTTGAAACTAAATAACTGGATTGCTTTTTTATATTCACTTTGTTCGCCTATCCCTTGAAATGAAAGCGAAATGCCACTTTTCAAAACAATATCATACCCATATATCAAGCAACAAAATAAAGGTTCTGACTTTTTCCAAAGTATATTTTCGTATGCATTAGGCAAAACATCACCTGAAAAGGCTGCTAAATAATCGGCTTCGGTGCATTCAATATAATTGCAGTTAAGTGCTTTGTGTAGTTCTTTTTGTTGAAGTTCTGAAAGTGAATTTTTAAACCCTGTTATTGTTGAGGTTAAATATTTATCGGTAAGGTGCTGTTTTATTGTCAACTGTATTTCTCCAATTGTACTTATTAATTTTTCATACTCATGTATCAGACATTGATTTTCTTTGCGCTTACCTAATTTGTCTATTAGTTCAATACGGCTTTTTGCAATTCCAACACTATGCCCTCCTATTATTCCAAGGTGTGGTATTAAATTTTGAATTAACAAAACTGTTTCATCCTTGCTAAATAGGTTTGTTTGCATGAATTTATGAATGCGGTTTAAAATATTCGCACAAATATCATTAGATGCAATGTTGCATTTAAAATCTTCTACTAAAACCTTTAAATTCTCAATTGATGAATCTTTGAGTTGTAACCTTAACATTTCAAATATTTCGTAATATCGTGAACTTATAGAAAGTGCCATATCAATTATTTATTATTCGGTATTAATTGCTGTTGAAACTTCGCTTTTGTTTCTTGTTTGAAACCGTCCAAATAGCTTTGTGTAACCTTTGTGCTTTGGTGTCCTAATTGTTCGGCTATAAATTCGGTGCTTGCTCCTGAATCCCGAATAATAGTAGAATAACTATGTCGGGCGTAATACGTTGTAATGTTTGCATCAATGCCAACCTTTGAAGCAATCCGTTTCATGTATTTATTAGTGGTCTGGATGTGTTGAGCAACTAACTTTTTGCTCTCCTGTGGGCTTAACTTAGGTTTTAGTATCGGAAATATGAAGTTTTCAGAGCTTCGGTCTTTGTTTCCAAGTTCGTTTATTATTAATTGAACTTGTGGTAATAAATGAACAGAAATTTGTGTTTTATGCTTGCTTGTATCTTTGGTCTTTTGTCGAATAAAGGATAGTGTGTCTCCTGATATGTTTAAGTATTTAAGATTTAGCATATCGGCAAAGTTCATACCATTGCACAAATAGGAGAATAACCAGTACTTTAGGCTTTGTTGCTCCTGTTCTGATTCTGTTTCATACTGAAATAGCTTTGCAATATCTTCAAGGGATAAGGCTTTTTTTATGTTGTTGCTAACTGGTATCTGATATTTATTCTTTCCCTCACCAAAAGGATAGTTAACTATTGTTTTATCCTTTATTGCAAGGTTTACAATGTGACGTAAATTTCTCATATAGATACCTACCGAAGTATAACTTTTGCCTTGATCAACAAACCATGTCTCATATTGCTTTAAATACTTTGGCGTGATTTTATCAAAGCTTATGTTTTTATCAAACTTTAATAATGATGTATAGGTAGCACGATAGCCCGTAGCAGTTCCAACCTTTCCCTCCTCATCAAGTTCAGCGGCTTTATTCTCAAAATAGGCTTTTACGCTTCGGTCTTTAATTTTCTTTCCTAAATATTCGCTTTCAAACTCATCAAAAGAAAAACCGTTATGGCTCTCAATTATTTCAATGGCTCTTTGTTCAACAAAATCAAATCTTTGTCGCCTTTTTTTGTTTTCGCCCCTTGCTTTAGGATTATAAATAGCTTCAAATTCGGACGGTGTGCAACTCTCACCCTTTAAAGAATAATACTTTGCTTTTCGGTCGAATATTACCCGAAGTTTTATAGGGTGCTTTTTGTTCTTTAAGGTTTTACGCTTCTCAATGATTATTGAGGTAGAAACGCCTATGTTTTGTATTTCCATTCCTGTTTAAATTGTTTGCACCTTCCATATGGGTACAAACAAAAGTACAAACATTTTCGGAAATAAAAATAATACCAAATGAATGTAAAATTATATTTACACTTGTTATTCAGCGTGTTTATGAATATATTTCAATTCATCGGAAACTATAAAAATAGTATATTTTCTGACTGGCAGTCAAAAGGTCATCGGTTCGATTCCGATATTCTCCACATTGAAAACTAAGGCGTTCGGGAGCTTCCATCCTGGGCGCTTTTTTATTTGTAAGCAAATTATTGTTAATGACAATCCTCAGCTTACTGGTGAACATGAAGTTCATGAAACTACCTATAGCTATGTACTAAAAATTATTAGTTACACTTCTCTTGGATATCATATGAATTGTCAAAGAGCAGTGAGTGCAGCTCGTCAACGTTATTCAAATGTTGATGGTTGTAAATATTGCTCTCCATCTTGTTATACTCGCTAGGCGTTTAACTCTCTGAAAACCATATAGGTCAGCAACAATTCTATTTTGTTGGCCTTTTTTGTTGGAATACCTTCAATGATTTCTTTGTATTAACTATTCAATCCTTTATGCGTTTTTTAATCTGAATTTCTCCCGTTTCATTAAGGGACGGTCAGACTAACCTGACGAGCAGGGCTTGCCTCTAATCCCAACCCTGATGGGTTTCTCTGACTCAATCAAAAAAATCACTTCGCACTCATTTTTTTGCTTTCGGGGCGCTTGCCCTTTGCTCTTACAGGTTTATAGATTCCTGTCTTTAATCTGAAACGAAAGGGAAAAGCGATGAAAGACAATACACAAAATACGTCTGAAAAATCTAATAAACCAACTCATTCAGTTTATGTCGTCAAAGATGTTAACGGCAAAAATATTTAGAATCGTGTTGGTGCTGCAGGGGAACATTCCGACAGTGATGGATTTACTCAAATCATCTTATTGCTTGATATGGATGTAACTATTACAGCCCGTCGCAATAAAGAAAAACCTGAAAGCTAATCAGATGGCCGTAACCAATCGGCCATTCTCTTTTACATCAATTTTATTTTATGAGAAATTCCATTTCTGTAACAGAACTTACTCAATGGCAAAAGATAGTTCGTTTAAATTGACCTGTTTCGTAAAAAAATCTTGCATACAACTCATTCCTCGGAAAAGTAGTTACTACTGCATCAATATCACTGTTTTCAGCAAAGGATAAAAGAAAGATTTATCAAAAAGTCATTGAGTATAATGATTTTAATGAATTCAATGATCCTCATGGAGAGCGTGACTTTGGATTATTCAAGCATAATGCTGATACAATATTCTAAAAGATTGATTAATACAATGAAGTCATGAAATACGGTAGTGAAAATCCAGCAGACGCAAAAATGACAAAACGCATTCTTACTATCACGTTTGATTACGAATACTAACTAAAAGAGCCCTCGTTAATTAGGGGCTTTTTCTTTCTATAAAGTTTATCTGCAATCTTTTTAAAAATATGCTAATATTGTTACTATGAGTATAAGAAATAGAAATAAATTACAGAAACTCTTGGAGCTTCATGTGCCTAATACAGTATTGTTATCCTCTTGGATGACAGTAAATGGCTATTCCTGTTTCATTCAATCGGAAAGTATACCAGTGTTTTAATCTAAAGGTTGAGAGAATCTCAAAGCTTGTTATCCAGTGTCATATAAGGCTTGAGGGCTAGTGATTTAGGTTTGCCCCGGACTGGTTCTCCTGTGTAATTCTTAAAATCTTCATCTATATATTTTTTAACCAACGCCTTAGTGTTGAATAGCCAATACATAAATGAAATGCCAAGTCTTCTTGTTTTCTTCGAAAGTTTTCTTCTTTAAAGAGTATCAGGGTTTTTACTCTTAGTTTCATTCGAGAGTCTTTTGTTTTGTGCTAACCATAACGAAGCTTACTCTATGTTCCCTATATCTTTACACTGGATGTATATGACATATGTTAAAGACAATAATTATAACGCTCAAGCCATGGTTAAATCTGCATAATATAATCAAAAACATGTATTTATAACATTTATTCCAGTATTATTTATTAACACATACACTTAGTTATCAACATCTTAATGTTGCGAAATTCGAAAATCAGAAGAATATAATTGGTTATAGACATGTTTAATTGTTAGGTTATTAGTATATTAGGGGAAAAGCATGCAGAAATATGAAAGGAAAACTGCCTAAACAGAATCAAGGAAATTTATTGAGACCGATTCTAAAAGAGGTAATCAATCCAATTCACGAACTTGTTGTTTTGGCACAACGAATAAACTGGCAATGCTTTGAAGATGAATTTAATTTTTTATACTCACATACAAGTCAACCAAGGATTCCTGTTCTAACTATAGTGGGTTTATTGCCGTTAAAACGGATATATAATTTGGGCGATGAAAAGGTAATGGAACAATGGGTTCAGAATCCCTATTTTCAATATTTCTGTGGAGCAACCGAATTTCAATGGGAAGCTCCGTGTGATCCATCTGATAGGGTACACTTTCGCAAGCGTATTGGAGAACAGGGTGCGGAAAAGATTTTAGAAATGTCGATGGGCACAAGGAAAGGTGAGGTCAAAAAGCCTAATGACGTGTTAATAAATACAAAGGATCAAGACAAGGATATTACTTACCTTGCAGATAACAAGTTATTTATAAAAGTAGTCAAAAGTTGTAATAAGATAGTCAATAAGGAAGAAGTGGAACAACGGAAGGCTTATCAAAAAACAATAAAGAAAATATTGTTAAAACAATATTTTACTCCTCATCCCAAACAAAAGAAGGAAGTTGGTGTGGCTATGTGTAATTTAAGGACTATAGCCGACAGTTTAGTACAAGAACTAGAAAGGAAATTAGAGAAAGAAGCACTTGGGGCATATAAAGAACTTTTGGGAAATTTCCACAAGAATATTGAGCAAAAGAAAAGTGACAATAATAAAATCTATGGTTTGCATGAGTCTGACAAGCCGAGTATTGCCAAAGGCAAGGCGCACAAAAAAATTGAATCTGATTCAAAAGTTTCTTTTGCTCCAGCTATAAACATTATTGTTGTAATAAAGAATTTCAACGGCACCCCTAATGATACATCTACGCTAGAACCAGCACTTGAAAATGTTGAAAAGGAGAGTAAAGTGAAATTCAAGAACGCTATAGTTGACAGAAGCTATAAAGAGAAAGAAGTGGTTTGTGACACTATGATTGTAACTCCTAGAGCACCTCCTCTAAGCAGCCTTACAGCAAAATACAATGCGAAATAATGTAAGTCAAGAGCAGCAAAGGAACCGGTAATAGGACATACTAAACATGGGTGAAGTATGATTAGAAATTACCTAAAAGGGAATGTTGGTAATGCAATTAATGAAAATTTGGCCGCAGCAGGGTATAATACCAATATCCCAATGATATTAGCGTTATAATTTCATTCTGTTAAATTTATACTATGTTACAAAATATCGTAGTAACTAAGGCTATGCCTCAATTTATTTCATGATTATTGCTTCACTTGGCATAGTTCAAGCAAGCTTGGCTCTGCTCTCGTGTATCGCAATAATTTGTGTCTTGTATAAATTTAATATCTCTAAAGTTATTTAACGCCAACCTCAAAGTGAAATTGGTATAATTTCAAAGGATTACTTCGGTAAATCAAAGAAGAGATTCTTTGGCTGAAAATTTTACTGGAAATATATCTTAATACAAAAAGAATATCTTCAGTAGATTTTAGTTTGTAAGGATTAACTAATTATTCGATTTATCCAGATATTTTAAGTCTGATTGTTTTAAAATCAAAAATTAAGTATATGAAGTTCTCAGTAAAACTGTTCGTCTTTTTTCTGGCGTTAGGGATCAGTACCATAACCATATTAGCCATCATTTCTTTTAGTGTATCTAAACATTCACTGATCAGTCGCACCTACGACCAGCTAACATCTATCAAAAAAATAAAGCAGAAGCAAATTGAATCCTTTTTTGATAACAGATACAGGGATATCAAGGTATATTCTAAAAATATAGCTGTGCAAATGGCATGTCATCGTTTTATTGAAGCATTTGATGAAGGTGGATTAAATGGTGAAGCTTACCAAAAATGTAAAAATGAACATGGCGATAAGTTAAAGACATATATTGAAGAATACGGATACTATGATTTATTTTTTATTTCTCCACAAGGAGATATTGTTTATACCGCTGCAGAAGAAAGTGATTTGGGTCAGAATTTAATTACCAGTAAATTATCTTCAACCAATCTGGCGGAGGCCTTTCAAAAAGGGAAAAATGGTTTTACACTCATAGATTTTAAGAGGTATGATGTTTCCAATGAACCTGCCAGTTTTATTGCAGGTCCTATCCATGATAACAATGGTGAGCTGGTTGGTGTTTTAGCCTACCAGATATCCCTGAATGCCATTAATAAAATAATGCAGGAAAGATCTGGACTTGGAGAAAGCGGAGAAACATACCTGGTGGGTGAGGATTATCTGTTAAGGAGCGACTCAAGGTTTTCAAAGGAGTCAACAGTACTGAAATTAAAAGTAGAAACCGAGGGTGTTAAGCAAGCATTTAAAGATGTAGATGGCATTCAAATCATTGATGATTACAGAGGGATACCTGTATTAAGTTCTTTCGATAAAGTACATATTAAAGGGCTTGACTGGGTCATTCTATCCGAAATGGATGTTGCAGAGGTGATGATACCCGTTCTAAGATTGAAATATATTATTTTAGGGGTTTCTGTTTTATTAGTACTGTTGACTTTGTTTATTGCTTTCTGGGTAAGGAAGGAGATCCGAGAAAAGTTAGGAGAAGAGCCGGATGAGATTGCCAGGATTGCAGAAGAGATTGCCGGGGGAAATCTGGATATTCATTTTGTGGATATGGGAAAACAACAAGGTGTATACTCTTCTATGAAGATGATGGCTGAAAAGTTAAAATATATCGTTGCCCATGTAATAGATGGAAGCAGTAATATTACTTCAGCCAGTCAAATGTTAAATGCTACTTCGCAGGAAATGAGCCAGGGAGCCAACGAACAAGCTTCCTCTTTAGAAGAAATATCTGCCACCATGGAAGAAATGGCAAGTAATATTCAGCAGAATTCGGATAACGCTCAACAAACAGAGGTTGTTTCTAACCTGGCACTTAAGGATATTAACGATGTTAGGAAAAAAGCGGAACTGGCTTCTATCGCTAATCATGAAATTGGAGAGAAAATTAAATTGATTAATGATATTGCAGTCCAGACAAATATACTGGCCTTAAATGCTTCTGTTGAGGCAGCCAGGGCAGGGGAACACGGTAAGGGATTTGCGGTTGTAGCCACCGAGGTGCGTAAATTGGCCGAACAAAGTAAAATGGCATCTGAGCAAATTGTGAATGGGGTTCAGGATAGTATCAGGTCTAATGAGGAAACAACGGCACTTTTATTAAAAACCATACCGGGCATTGAAAAAACTGCACAACTTGTGAGTGAGATTAATGCAGCAAGTATGGAACAAAAAAGTGGTGCAGAGCAGGTCAATGGCGCTATTCAGCAAGTGAACTATGTAACACAGCAAAATACCGCATCGTCGGAAGAGCTTGCATCCAGTGCCGAGGAATTGGCCAGCCAATCAGAACAGCTTTCTGAATTAATGTTGTTTTTTAAAATAGACAAGTCGCAAAATCAAACGCATGCTTCTCTCGATAAGAATATCAACAATAGAAAAAATGATAGATTACAAAAACAACAAAAGGAGATTCAAAAACAAACGACAAAAGCTCCTGTTTTAGCAGATCTGTGATTAAGAATGTTCGGAAGATTATTTTACTCCAAAAGAACGAAATCCAAGAGTGAAAATAAAAAACTAAATTTTTAGGGTAGTTATAAACAAAAATGAGATAATGTTTATAACTACCTGTTGTTTTGATGTATAAAAATAACTTGCTGGGATTATTTTTGTCCCGAATTGTTATTAACCTGAGTTCGATTAAAATTAGCGAGCTCAAATTTCAGTAAATGATTGATTTACAATATAAATTTTTGAGAC
>JBNKGY010000067.1:0-18170 GCA_050290065.1 Marinilabiliaceae bacterium | reverse complement strand
CTTTTCCGTTGTTCTTTCTCCGAATAAAAATCAACATATTGATAGGAAACATCAACATTCTTCACATTCGTTGCCAAACAAGCGCAATACTCCGGATCAAAATCTAATTGATGAAGATGCCAGGTAGAATTATCATAAGAAACCTGATTGTCTTTAACATGCAATTCCTGAAGTGGAATTGACAATCCGCGGCTATCTGCTTTAATCACACT
Source organism: Marinilabiliaceae bacterium (assembly GCA_050290065.1). Lineage (GTDB taxonomy): Bacteria > Bacteroidota > Bacteroidia > Bacteroidales > Marinilabiliaceae > Saccharicrinis. The sequence goes on along the minus strand of JBNKGY010000067.1, from coordinate 17,958 downwards.
TTCTTTGATTGTCCAATATTTAAAAAAAGCCCTCATTGGGTAGTTATCTTTGTTAATATTCTGCCATTGTTCAGGGGTCATTACTTTTTTAAAGTCATTGAATTCCATTTTCTGGACTTTTTCAATGTCAATGCCAAGCTTAAGATCTTTACCTATCGCACAAATAACATAGCTGCCGGAATGGGAAATATTAAAATCAATATCATTGCTTAAATAAGGTCGATCGTATTTGTTATATTGCAAAGCATTCAAGCAATCTTTTGCGAAACCATACATTTCCAAACCAGCTTTTAACAATAATCTCCCAAATAAATGGGAATGTCTGTCCTGCCAACGGACAAAGCGTTTATTCCTTTCAATCTGGTCAGGAAGTAAAAGATTCAGTAATTTATTGTACTCAATTTCTGGCAGTTGATTATCAAAATGAGTATAGAGAATTGTTATTGGATCACTGGTCATTGGTCATTAAAAGATTAGTCATTGGTGGCTATCCAAAATAGTTACGAGTAAAAAAATTCGAGTGAGCTAAAGTTGTTATGGGAAACTATTTATTGGACATTAGATGATTAACAATTTATCATTAGTTGCAAGGCTTTTTCTTCTTGAATACCTGGTATTTCCCATTTAAATTTACCTGTTTGTAGAAAAGTATACACTTGCTCGATAGTTTGCCTGGATTTATTTTCAATGGACTGGCTAGTATTAAATGCATTGTGTGGCGTGAATACAACATTTGATTTTTTAGATAAATTACAAATAAGTTGTGAATAATCTGATTTTATATTATTCCCTTTTTCTGAAAGTTCTGAGGATAATTTTGTTTCATTTTCAAATACATCCATAGCTAAACCACCCAAATGACCTTCGTCAATTAATCTCGCCAAGTCTTGAATAGAAGACAATTCTCCACGAGAAATATTGATAAAAAAACTACCTCTTTTCGCTTTTTTAAGTAGTTCATAGTTAAAGAAATTCTTGATTTCACGGCTATAGGTTAAGGAAGAAACTACAATGTCTGCATTCTTTAATCCCTCGTCAAGAGGAACATAGTTTATATCCTGATATTTATGAAGAATATCATACCCACATACATTCATTTGTAAACCTCTACATAACTTTGCCAATTCATAGCCAATATTGCCAACTCCAACTATAAAAATGTTTTTATGTTGACAATCCTGGCCAGTAAATTGTCCAGAATTAAATGAATTGAAATTCAAAACCTGATTTTTAAACCTTTTTATGAGAACCAAAATCAACATCAAACTATGTTCGGCAACTGATCTGGAACAATATGAAGGTAAATAACCTAAAGATAATTCGCCCTGAGAAATACTCTTTTGACTCAATAAATGATTATAACCAGTTGTCCGGGTTAATACTCCACTTATTTTATTATGCCAATGATTTGGGATTATTGATTTCGTTCGGACACTTATTAAATTGGAATTAGATACTTTACCATTGTACGCCTGAATGGTTTTGTATGTATAAAATACCTTTAAACCATCATCCAAATGTTTTCTCAAGTATTTCTCTTCCTCTTCAAGAACTTCAAAAAAGGCAACATCATACATATCAACTTACAATTCTAGATTCAAAAAACGTTTCAATTACTAATAACTAATCATCTAATGACCAATTACACCTGCACAGGTTCCTCAACAAGCTTTCCATCAAAAAAATTAATCGTCCGGTGTCCCCATTCTGCATGGCTTGGAGAGTGGGTTACCATTACGATGGTTGTACCTTCATTGTTCAATTCTTTTAGCATCTGCATTACTTCTTCACCATTCTTTGAATCCAGATTACCGGTAGGTTCATCAGCAAGTATAAGTTTAGGATTGGTGACGATTGCCCTTGCAACAGCAACACGCTGCTGCTGTCCTCCAGACAGTTGCCTAGGGTAATGTTTTGCCCTGTGAGCGATTTGTAAGCGTTCCATCACAGCGTTTACAGCTTGTTTTCTTTCTGAAACACCTTTTTTTAGCGCAATTAACGGTAGTTCAATGTTTTGCTGGACTGACAGTTCATCAATCAAGTTAAAACTTTGAAATACAAACCCGATGTTTCCTTTTCGTAGTTGCGTACGTTGTTTTTCCTTAAAATTAGACACATCCACCCCGTCAAAAAGCAATTTACCTGAATTTGGGTTATCCAATAATCCCAGAATATTCATCATGGTTGATTTACCGCATCCAGAAGGTCCCATTATGGAAACAAATTCACCCTTTTTAATATGAATGTCTATTTCATTCAATGCAGTGGTCTCTACCTCATCGGTGAGGAATAGTTTTGTAAGTTTTTCTGTTTTGATCATCCTTTTAAAAGCTTTGAGCTGCGAGAGTTCACAAACACGCAAATGGTTAATACTATTTTAGCTACAAGTTACAAGCTATGAGTTATGAGCACTAATACTCGAAGCTAACTGCTTATCTTCCTCATAAAACTCATAATCATTTTTTGTTCTTCATCAATTAATTGAAATATTGTGTTCAATTGCTCTTCTTCAAGAAAACCAACTTCTAAAGTTACTATAAATTGCGTTTCAAGTTCGAACAAAGAACCTAATGCAATTTCCAAGAACCGGTTATAATCTTTATTGCTATTTCTGCTACTTCCTTCTGCAATATTTGAAGGAACTGAAACAGCTGATCTTGTAATTTGTGCATATAAACCATATTTTTCAGAATCCGGTAGTTCTTTGGCAAGTCTATATGTGTCTTTTACTATTGCTATGCCTTTTTGCCAGATTAATAGTTGCTTAAAGTTTTTCATATTCAGATTAGCTTTGAGTCTCGAGCTATGAGCCTTGAGTTTTCTTCTCGTGGCTCGCAGCTCAAGGCTCGAAACTTCTTATTTATAATCTCCACCACTTTCTCCCTCTCCTCATTAATAAAAAAATGCCCTCCTTGAAATTGATAAAAATCACATCTTCCCGAAGTTAATTTCTTCCATCCGGCAAGTTGTTCTATGGTATAATCTTCGTCTTTTCCGGTAAGTATAGAAAAATCACAATTCAAAGGAGTACGATTATCGACAAACTTATATGTCTCTGCAATTTTGATATCGTTTCGTAATACAGGTAAAAACAGTTTTGTTAGTTCCGGATGCTCAAATATTTCAGAGGTAGTTCCTCCCATTTTCAGAATCTCAGTTTTAAATTCTTCATAAGTAAGATTGTGTAAGATTTTATCCTCTGCTTTATTAGTATTTGGGGCATATCTTCCAGAAAAGAATATGTGCAAGGGCAATGGGAGATTATTTTGCTTTATTTTATGTAACAGTTCAAATGCTAGTAAAGCTCCCAGGCTATGGCTAAATATCATGTATTCACAATCAAGTATTTCATTCTGAATAAATCCAAATATATCTTCATTCATTTCATGAATATCAGTATATAGAGACTCTTTTATTCGCCTGCCTCTTCCTGAATATTCAATTGGAATGAGTTGAATATCATTATGCAAATAGGTTTTCCAATTAAAGTAATTGGCAGCCGAACCACCGGCGAAAGGCAATGTGAAAAGTAGCATATATTTTTATTCAAGTTGTGAGCTTTGAGCCGATAGCTGTGAGTTACGAGTTGAAATTATTAACTTGTAGCTTGAAGCTCGTGGCTCGTGGCTTCTTCTACTCATCTCTTATAGCCTCCGAAGGATTAGCCAATGCCGTTTTAATTGTATAAAAACTAATCGTAAAAATAGTTATTAAGGCTATGGCTGTAAATGGAATAAATGCAAACCACCATGCCATATTGATCTTACTAGCAAAATCCTGCAACCATTTTTGCGAGAGCCACCAAGCCAATGGCGTTGCAATCAACGATGAAATGAAAACAATTTTAATGAATTCAAAATTTATCATCTCTACAATATTGACAGCAGTAAAACCAATTACTTTTCTAACCCCTATTTCCTTGGTTCGGTTGGTAATAGTAAAATGTGCAAGCCCCCACAAGCCAATACATGCTACAAAAATCCCCAGTATGGCAAACAATGCCAATACTTTACTATTTCTCACATCATTCTTATATAATGCCTGGTAAGATTCCTGTAAATCAAAATACCTGAATATCTCATCTCCAAAGTAATCTTTCCAAGTATTTTCAATTTTATTAATAATTTGAATGCTTACCGGTCTGGCTAATTTAACAACAAAGTAGGTTTTCTCCTGTGGGTTTAAATAAAAAATCATTGGGCTTGACTGATCTTTCCATGACCCCAATTGAAAATCGTCCACAACCCCAATTATTTCTTTATTTTTATCGCCAAAATCGCGGTTTGTTTTGTGGTTGAGCGCATCTTTAGCATTGTCAAATCCCAGTGCAGCAACAGCAGACTTGCTAATAATAGCTGCATTTTTATCAGAAGGAAAATCTTTTGAGAATAATCTTCCTTCAATGGGTTTTAAGTTAAAACCCGATAAGAAATTGTAATCCACATAAGATATCCTGAATTGGTGTTTTTCTTCGGGCTGCTGTATATCACTATGAACCCCGTCACTAAATCCGGTATTGGCAGGAAGTGAATTTGAATTCGAAGTACTTATAACTTCCGGATACTGCATAAGAGCTTGTTTAAATGATTCTATTTTGCTTACAAAAACTGAATCATTATCTTGCAGATTACCTCCTTTTAAGACTAGGGTATTGGAAATATCAATTCCCAAACCACGGTTTAACATTGATTTGGTTTGCAGGAATATAACCAATGTAATTAAGATTAGTAACGCTGAAATAGCAAACTGAAAACCTAACAATACTTTTCTAAAACCAATTTTACCAGCCGAAACACCTATTTTACCTTTTAATACCTGAACCGGATTAAAAGACGACATTACCAGAGCTGGATAAAGACCTGAAAGAAAAGCACCGACAATAAAAACCAAAAATAGCAAGTTAACAAAGCCAAGACTCCAGTATTTAAAGGACATTTCTACACCCAATAAGTTTTCAAAATAAGGTTTCACCAGAAAAGTAATACCAATTGCAATCAGTACAGCTACCAAATTAAGTATAAAAGACTCCACTAAAAAGCTACGCATTAAGTAGGTTCTATAAAACCCCACTACTTTCTTAATGCCCACTTCTTTTGCCCTGTCAAGTGATTGGGCAGACGACATACTCACATAATTCAACCAGGCAAGTATTAGGATGATAAACGCAGCAATTGTTAATATGGTATTCATTGTAGCATTTCCACCTTCTTCAAAGCCTCCTCGAAAATCAGTGTGGAGGTGAATATCTTCTAGAGGCTGAAAACGAATTTCCCATTGATTGTCTTTATAGCTTTCGGGTTTATGGTTGTTGGCTATTTCAGTAGCTTTTTTCTCCAATTCTGAGATATTAGCTTTTTCATCTATTAGAAAATACGTATAGGTAAATAGCATATCCCAAGTATCGGAATGCCATTTTGTTAACCAGGTAGGTGTGGTAAAGGAAAGCAAAATATTAAGATGAAAATGAGAATTAGCTGGCATATCTTCATAAACTCCTGTAACATCAAAGATTTCTCCATTGATTTTAATAGTTTTTCCAATGGGATTTTCATTACCAAAATATTTTTTAGCATACGATTCAGATATTACTGTAGTATTGGGTTTTGATAAACACTCTTCAATACTACCCATTACAAGTTTATTTGAAAAAACTTCGAAATAATTACTGTCTACATAACATACATTTTTTTCTTCAAATTTACGGTTTTCGACATCTACAATAACCTCTCGCTGATTGAAAAATCTTACAAATTGCTTGATTTCAGGTAGTTTTTCAGTAAATGTTGATCCCATCGGAGGAGATGCTGCCGCACCATCTTGCTCTATTTTTCCATTTTTTGAATCAATAAATCGTAGCCGATAAATTTGATTTGACTTATCGTGGAACTTGTCATAGCTACTTTCGTATTTTACGAAAAGAAGGATTATGACACATGCAACTATACCTATGGATAGGCTTAATAAGTTCATAACTGAAGTTTTGGAAAATATTCTTTTTAGATTCATTTTTGTTTGTTTAGATATTAAATTTCTTCCGATTCTAAGGATGCTTTACTTGATAAGTAATCACTGCAATATTGAGTTCTCCTTTGTACAGTTGGATGATCCAAGAATAGAAATTAATAAAGAAAATGTGCATTTAAATACTTGATCTTATTTTTGTACAATATTTTAAGCGCCTTACATAAATCGAGTTTTAACATTGACTCTATAGCAAATAAATCGGCAAGTTTTTCATTAACGCGAATAACAATCCTAATTGGTATTAAAAGTATATAATATCCTTGTATGAATATAAAGACTAGGTTTACCCATAATACAAGAGAATAATCACTAAGCAAAAACATCCTTGAAGACATATAAAGTAGAATCAATATCGCAACTCCAATTGAGATACTTACTAAAGACACAATCAAATTATGAAATTTTTTATAATGGGCGATTTCATGTAGTAAAACTCCGTGCACTTCATTAACATTAAGATTTTCAAATAAATCATAGGATATAAAAATCTTTCGCTTTAGTCCGTAACAGATAGTCATAGCCGTTAATGCACCTGCATTTTCATTTTTTGATTTACAAATAAAAAAATCATCAGGTGGAATATTGTGTCTTTGTAACAATGGGATTAATTGAAAATCGGCGTCCATTTGAGATACTTCAATTATTTTATATTTCTTAAATACTTTCCTTATTAATAAGTAATCTTCAAAAAGCAGATATAAAAGTCCCAAAACAAATAGAACATTAATTATGTAAAATTATAAATAGCACAACAAAAACACTCAGCTTAATAGAAGTATTACAAATTTTGGTTATGAATAAACCAAACGTTTCTTTATTTCTAAGAAGATAAACAAAAGCCTTAATAATAATAAATAAAACACCTTGAATGATAAAAAACAATAATATATCATTAAAAGAAAAATTGATTCTTATAAAATCAACATAAACCAGGAAGAGGGCTTGCAATATGAATAGATACACAAACAAAAATAGTTTAAGTAATGAATCCTTTTTGAAAGAAATTAAACTCTCATTTAGAGTGCCCTGATTTTTTATATGTTTAATGTTTAAATTAACTGCAAGAATCCTCAAAAGAATTATTAATGCAGGAACAAATAAGATAATTATATGCATAATATATTAAATTTTAGCAATTTCATTAGGTCACAATTTACTAATTGTAAAGCCTTTTTGCATTTATTTCCATGAAATTTCAAAAAAATAAGTAATATGATAATATCCTCAATACTATATTCATTATTGGGGAACAAAGATGTGCAATGAAAAACAGATACTATTCATTCCTTATTATTTTTTTGAAATTCTCTTTAGATTTAAACACAATTTCTTTATTGAATTCAAAAAAATTATTATAATCACTATTTAAAAGAAATTCTAATAATTCTGAAGAATAAGTTCCTAAATTCAATTTTCGGTTCTTTATATAGAGTTTTTTATTTTTGAATGTTCCACATAATTTATTAATCTGTTTTAATGGCGACCCTCTCAATTCTAAATTTGAATTCTGTTTTCAAAATATTTTCTAACAAACAATCAATACAGTTCTTATTTGGTTTTCTTCAATAAGAATAATCCAATCTTATTCATTTCAAATTTTGTATTTATAACTTTCAAATACTATTGTATCTTTACTAGCATAACAAACACTTTCCGAAGCTAGTAAGGAGTCGACAATATTATCTACACCAAATAAATCTTTTAAAGTAATTCTTTCAATAGCTAGTAATTTGTTCATAACCTGCTCCTTACTTATTCCCAGAAAAATAGATTTTACAGGAAAATCTTCATATTTTAGTTTCCCATTGAACATTTTATTATAGACAGCACATTTATATTGAGAAACCTTATAATCTGCTTCACAAAAAGTTTTGAATATATCAAAGTTCCCCTTTTTAAGAGTATCATAAACTGTAAGAAAATCTTTATTTCCAATTGTACCACAAACCAAGCTACCATCTTCTAACAATTCAGAATAAACACTATATGAGTATCCTTCTAAACGGATTTTCTTCCATAGAATCTCATGTCTTAATATTAATGGTAAAAACTCAAAAACATTTTTATTAACCCCGCAAATATCAAACAAATTAATACCAAGTGAAAAATCCTCATTTACAAATCTCTTGTTACGAAAATTTTCCTTTTTCTTGTCAAAAACACATAGTTCTAAAATATCATTTTTATTTTCTAATACTACGTTATTACTCCTAAATAAATTTTTAATCGCAGATGCTATCTCAGTTATATACCGTTCATCACCAATATATTCAACAGTTCCATTTTGAATGTTGAAAACCTCTTGTATTATCCTATAAAAATCAATAGCGTGAGAACTTTCGTCTTTTTCAAAATTTGTGATATATTCTAATAAACTTATTCCATTTATCACCTCATTCACCTGACCAAAAACTGATAATTGACTATTAACTCTATAATTTAAATACTTATGAGGCCATTTTAAAATTTGATCTAAAATCATATTCTTAATCTGCAAAAAATTTCCTCTCATGTGCTTTTTTGAAAACTTTAAAGACATTATTTTAGTCATTATTTTTTCAAAATTTTTAACATGATCATTGCTAACTGTAAATGACAACTTTAGTTTTTTTTGTAAATCCTGATTAGATTCAGTAAACAGATCTATTGATAATTTTGCATACACTATATATTTCTCACTATTAATAATATTTTCTAAGTGTGTATTGAAATAACTGATAAAAACTGTTAATTCTCTTAATAAACTGTAACCTGAAATTTCAAAAAAAATATTTATTGTTGTTATTCCATTCGTTGGTTTACGTAGGATATATTTTAAGTTATCGATATATACTGTTTTAAAATCAAATAATTTATCAACTACGGACTGAATTTTTCCCTCGCTGTTTTCATATTTTGTACTATTTGCAATATACTTTGATTTGCAAATTGGTGAAGCTTCTTTCCCGCTTGGTAAGGATTTAAGATGTTTTGGCTTCTCTTCTGTACGTTCTTGTTCGAAGACTAATACATTACTATAGGTAGATGCAATCAAGCTATTTTTTAATTCATGAAAAATATTAATAAAACTAGTGTTTTCATTTGCTAACAGTAAATATTTAAAAGGATCATTGTGATAATAAAGACCGCTAAGACAATCATTAGACACTTTTTTTAGATATGTTCTGGAGGAATATTGTAATCTTTTTTCTAATAGATACTTATTTCTAATATATTCAATATCACCATTTTTTATTTCTATTTTTTTTATATTTGAAATTAGAACATTTCTTATATCATCATATGATGTAAAGTCATCCTTTAAATCCAAGTATATAAAATTTAAAAATGTCTCTGGTATACAATCAGATACTTGAAAATTTGTTTTCCTTGTGTAAGGATTATTAAAGATAATTTGTTTATAGAAATTAATAAATAATTTAGAATGATCTGGAACAATATTTTCGAGATTCTTAATAAAAATATTTGTTGCAACAATTTTTTTAGGAATATACTGGGTTTTTAAATAATTAATACCTTTATTTTTTAGTTGCAACTTAGGAAGTTCAATTTTATTTAAATTAAAATTAAACTTTTCAAAAAAATCATTTAATAGATTTAAATACTTTGAGAAGTTAAGGTTCCCATAAAAGAATAGACAACAATTAGAGGGATTATAATATTTCTTATGGGTATTTATTAATGAAAAATTGGAAACGTTTTGTATCTCTGATTGATTACCAAAATAATCAAAGCCATATGGACTGCCAGAAAAGCTTGTATTAAAAATTTTACTTTCGATATAAAACAATAAATTATTATATAATGAAACAATCTCATTATATACTATTCCCTTATATGAATAACTTTGATTCTTTTTATCATAATATATTTGACCTCTCTCTTCATTTAAAATTTCTGGATGCTCATAAAAAAATGGATTGAACAACAAATTTAAATAAACACCCAATATTTTTTCTAATTCATCATCAAAATTACTTTCAGCATAAAAGGACGTTTTGTCTCTAAAAGTAGTGCCATTTATATAGTTGAGTAATGTCATAAAAGACATTTCTTGCATCATATTTGAAAAAGGATACTTTTCTTTTGAACCTCTAAAAACAAGATGTTCAAGAATGTGGAATATTCCACTGTTATCCCAAGGTAAAGTTTTAAAGGAAATCGAAAAAAAATTATAATTTATCTCCTTATTAAAATATACTACCTTTAAACCAGTATCCTTATGTTCGAAATAATATGCAACTACCTCTAGATAATCTATATAAGATTCTTCTATTAGTCTATATCCATCGTAAGTGATTTTATTCATCATTTAATTTAGTTCTCTCATAAAAACTAATTTTCTGTTTTACTTTTAGACTTGCATTAAAAGTTTCATACAACTCCATTAGTCTACTTGAATCCAAATCATTTACCTCAATCATAGGAAATGTCCTATTGTATTTTCCCCATCCATACCTCATCCCTGGCAACCAATTACTGCCTCCAATACCGTTATCTACCATATCGAATAATTCTGTATTGGGATAAACATCTATGAGATTATAATAATATTCGACGTTATACTTTTCAATTAAATCCAACGCAAAATTGTATGTCGCCATTGCAGTCAATTCATCTTCAAATGGATGCCCTAAAATAAAACTTGTTTTCACTTTCATTCCATTCTCTGAGATTAACTTAACAATATCATGAGCTTCTTTCACTGAATAATTCTTTTTCATTACTTTGAGCATTTTGTCAGACCCACTTTCAATCCCTAATGAAATAACTTCACACCCAGCTTTTGAGGCAGCGATAATCATTTCTTCATTTAAATCATTAATATTTGTATCTATGCTCCATGAAATTTCTTTATCAATACTTTCAGTATTCATTTTTTTACATAACTCTAAAAAATTATTCCTTCTAAAAGTTGCATTACTATCTGCGAAATCAAAATGCCTTGCATCAAATTTACTCAAATTTAACTTTATCTCGTCGATAATGCTATCTGCTGTTCTGTACCGAACTTTTCTTGAATGTATAGGCGAACAAAAAGTACATTTATAGGCACACCCTCTGCTAGTGTTTATTTGGTACAAATTAATTTTCTTATTGAATTTCTCAGAATAAATTTTATAATATTTTTCATAATTATACAAAGACCAATCTGGGAAAATAGTTTTATCAAATAATATATCATTAAATTTTAATAATGGATTCTTTTCTAACCCATTAGATCCTCTATATAATATTGAAGGAATTTTAGATATTTTTTTATTCAATTTATTCTCAGAAACAGCCTTTGCAATAGAAGTAATTATTTCTTCTCCTTCACCCTGTATTACAATATCTATTGATTCACATTCCCTTAATGTTCTTTCTGGCATAAGGCTTGGATGAACGCCTCCAATAATTACCACAATGTCTGGTGAGATCTTTTTTGTAATTTCAGCAACTTCATAAGCATCCAATATGCTATAAGTCATTGTAGTCATTGCTACAATCTTTGGTCGATACTCTCTAATCGTGTTTTCAATATCACTAATGCTTAATCCGTAGGCATTAACATCAAGAACTTTACAAGGAATCCCCATAGATGAAACTGCGGTAACCACATATGCTAATCCATTATGGGGATATGGTTTCCCAATTACTCTCTCTCTTTCTAGAAACTTTTTAGCTGGATCTATAAATAAAACCATATCTTAATTATTTTTTTTATTCCAATACAAATCACCATCATGATACTTAGTAATCATATAATTACTATAACTAGCTGTGTTCAAATTACCAACGATAATAGTAGTTAGATAATCAAGAGTATCAAATTCATTAATAAAATCCTTAAGTTTAATAATCCTAGATAATTCTTTCATCTTATTAAAATCTCGAAATTCTTTTAAACTCTCTCTAAGATGATCAGATGTGTGATATTTAGTTAAACCTATTGGGGTATCTTCATTTAAATACTTAGTTAATAGATCGTAGACCTTTTCTAACCTTTCTTTATTCTTTTCCTTAATTGGATAATGAGTTGGGTATTGATCTTTTGGATACATATCTGGAATAATTGTAGCCTCCGATACTGGTTCATAAATCACTATTACATAATCTCCTATAAGAGCGCCTTCAATCCTTTTGAGAACATATTTCTCATCAGACCGATTATCCCACAAGCTTGTCAATGCAAAACCATTTATTAATGGAACACCAAATTTTGATGCTGTAGAAATCACATAACTTACCCCAGGCACACATCTTACCTCACATTTATTATTGCAATAAGCTTCATTTATTATATAATGAGCTGGAGTATAAATCCCCATATCACCTCCAAAGAGTATTATTACTTTTTTACCCAAACTGGCCTCTTCACATGCCAATTTTGATCTTTGGATCATAAGTTCCTCATCAGTTTCAGTTACTTCTCTCAAGGCTTTGTCATTTATAATGTTTGTTCCGTCTTTCAATAGATGCCTTATCTGATTGACAAATCCTTCAAATCCTAAAATAGCGTCTGCGCTTTGTATTTCTTCAACACCTTGGTGTGTTAGTTCACCAGTGCCATTTCCTATACCTATAAGTACAAGTTCTCCTTTCATAAATCAATTTTTATAATGATAATTCAATACGATACTCAAAAAAGCTGGTTAACAGCGAACAATAGTCCGTTATAAATTAAAGCTGCAATAGTCCCATAGTATAATAGCTCTTGGGCTTTCTGTTTATTTTTAGGCAAGTTTGGATTTATGCCAAACTTATCAAAAACACATAAAGCTGTAATTTGTTGTTATTTATGGTTTTAACATCATTCATTGAGAAAGCACCTCTTTTTTTTGGGGGGATACTTATCCAGTTTTCTACTTTGGCTATATTAATAGCAGTTAATGCCATAGCAAAATAAAAATTTAACTTGTTTTCACTTCTAGCCTGACAATCACTTAATCCTGTATGTTGTTTAACATCACGATAAAGAAATTCATCTGAATCTACTTTAATAATAATTAAGAATATTCAATGCGGGAATTGAAAAATCAGTTGAGAAGTATAGCTTATATGTTTGTTTTCCATTTTTCATTTTATAGAATACGTGTACAAGTTTAATTATCCTCTTAAAAGCTTTGGAGTAAACATTTGTACAGTATTTTGTAGAATCATCTGTATCTTGAACCAATTCGAAAAATTTTTCATCAATTATAGAGTGATTTATTTTTCCTGCATATTTTCTTGGACGCCCTTTTTTACCAGTTTTCTCACCATTATATAAATATAGCAAGTCAGCATCATCTCGCAATCTACTTATCATACTCATTTGATGTTCAACATTTTTTTCGAGAATTGTCTTGTTGAAAACCAAGCGTCTGTAAACAGAATGGATGAAATTTCTTTCAATGACTCTAATTTTGATGTAATTACATCTGCATACCATTCAACCAATGTAGATTCATCATTACTATCAGTTATTATTTGTTCTGCATCCAAATGAAATTCTGTATGATTATCAATGTCTATAGCTGCTAATCCGGCAATCTCAAGTCCCCATTTTGCTTTCCCTGCACAATCTGACCAAAAATAACCTAATCCGGGAGTTGCTTTCCTTGATTTGTTAATATCGCTCGGATCAATAGCTATTGGGAAATTCTTTCTCAATTAGAGATAGTAAGTTGTTTATTGAATTCCATTAAGTCGAATTGTTTTTCAAATTGTTGTCTGTATCTTTGTTCTCTATATTTACAATATCTGGACAATTGCAGAAAGTTTATTCATCCTTTTATGCTGAGAAAGAGCAATATAACATCAATTATGAAATCTTTTCTGCACTTGTTGATATTTACACTATTGATTAATACATTGACTGTTAACTTATTATAAAACTTAAACCCGTTGGTGATCATATCAAAATCTGATTACGAAAGCCCTAATAAGATATTGACTATCAACAACTTACCCACTCTACAATCCTTGATTTTGCTGATTTTTAAATAATTATCTGATTATTTAACGAACTATTGAGCTAAAAAACTTATTTTAAATATAAAGCCATAAAAAATATAATGACATAATATATTAAACCTCTAATTCAGTTGTAAAAATAATACTACAACTACCTCCAACTTTTACTCTAGAAATATTCACTTTATTAGTTTCAATATCAATAAATATTTGTCCTTCTTTATCAAGGTTTTTCCCTTGATTCATAATAAAGCTCCTATTTTTCATTCCAGTATAGTTGATAAAATAACATCCTAATGCACCAGCAGCAATGCCAGTTAAGGGATCTTCATCAATACTAAATGATGGGGCAAAATGTCTAGCATATAAATTTTTAACTTTTGAATTATTGCCTTCAAAAGCAAACAGATGAAAACCCGTAGCATTTATTTGTTTGCAATACTCCGCAATTAATTTAAAATTGGGGACAATTGTATAGAGCTTTTCAATACTCTTGATTGGAATAAATAATTTTGGTCTGCCTGTTGATACAATTCTTAATGGATATCCTTTAAAAAAATATTCCTCATCTGAAACATCTAATGCTTTTGAAACTTGTTCAATATCAATATCTGTATTGTAAAACTCTGGTAAATTTTGATGCATTAATATTCTTTCAACGCAATTATTATTGCATTTGATTTCAACTGGGAAAATGCCTAGATTATTTTCTTGAAAAAAAATTGTATTATTTTGAATCCCAAGTTGAGATGCTATTAACCAAAACGCTGAAATTGTGCCACTTCCACAAAGGTCTATTTCTCCTTTTGGAGTATAAAACTCCAGTTTAAAATCTGCTACATTACTACTTGAAACATATGTAACAACTGAAGTATTTAGTTCCTTCGCGATAATCTTCTTATTATTGCTAGATAATTTATCTGCTTCTATAATTACAGGGGCAGGGCTCCCTTTGAATGGCTGGGAAGTAAATGAGTCAACCCAAAATAATTTAACTTTCTCCATTTAAGTAAAATTGTATAATTTTTTAGGTTTTATCAAATTTATTTTTCGGTTGTATTCATCAACTGTTTTTTCCATTATATCTTTTGTCAAATCATTTACCTCAATACAAGCATGTGATCTTGATAATGAAGACCAATTATCTTTGATTCCATTTACCCATCTTAATCCCCCATATCCACTATTCACATACTCATAAAAATTTGTTCCAGGATAAACATCTATTAGATTAAAATATAAATCAATGCCATATGTTTCGCGTAATTCAATTGCGAGTTCAAAGGTTCTCATCGCAGATTTCTGAGTTTCAAAAGCATGTCCTATGATGAAGCTAGTCTTTACATATAAACCTTCATCATAAGCCATTTTAATTGCTTGCTTGATTTGTTGTACATTAATGCCTTTATTCATTTTATCTAAAATATAGTCATCCCCACTTTCTACTCCAAAATACACAAAAATACCTCCTGCTTTCTTTATGTTCTTAAAAAGTTCTCTATTAACTAAATCCACTCTTGTTTCAATACTCCATGAAATCTCATTATTTAGTCCACTTTGAATTAGTCCATTACATATTTTATTGAATCGTTTTAAATTGACAGTTGCTGCACTATCAGTAAAATCGAGGTGTTTCGCCCCATAGGAATCAACTAAATGCCTCACTTCATCTAAAACATTCTCTGCCGAACGACTACTGAACCTTCGTCCATGCAGTGGATAACAAAATGCGCAACCAAATGGACATCCCCTTGACGATGCTAGTTGGTACAAATGCACATCTTTGTTAAATTTCTTTGAATATATCTTATTGTATTTATCGTATTTGGATAATTTCCAATTTGGAAATGGAATTGAATCTAAATCCTTTATATAATTCTTTTTAGGATTTACAAAAATTTCTCCCTTCTCCTTATAACCAATTCCATCTACATTTCTCAATTTAATATTATCTGAACTGTTATCACAATATTTTATAATATTGTGAAATGTTTCTTCCCCTTCTCCAATAACTACAAAATCAACATGTTTATTAGAGAGGACTTCATTAGGCAAAGCACTTGAATGTGCCCCTCCCATTACAATTTTAATGCTAGCATCAAATTCTTTTATTTGCTTTGCGTAAAAATATGCATCATTTAGCATGTAGGTCATTGTAGTTATTGCTACAATATCAGGATTAAAACTTTTTAATAGTGTTTTTAAATTGTTGCCAAGATATTCATCAAGTTCTGCATCAAAAAAACAAACTTCTATTCCCTTGGATTCCAAATATGTAGCAATGTATATCAGCCCTATATGAGGGTATGGTTTTACAAATTCACTGTACTCCTTTTCTAGAAATCTTTTTGCTGGATCAATAAACAATACTTTCATTAGTTTCAAATTTTGATTTTCATTTATTTTATAAACAATCTCTTAGTTTATATGTTACCTCTTATTAACTGAAACATCTTGGATCTTCTGCATGATAATCATTGTAATATGCAAATGCTCTTGCCCTGCAACCTCCACAAGAGTATTTGTAATTGCAATTACCACATTTACCTGTTAATTTTTCTCTGTCCAATAAATCTGCAATTATTTCCGAAGAGTCCCAAATATCCTTAAATTCTTGGTGAAGAATATTTCCTACTTTTAATTTCATAAGATTGCAAGGCTGAATACTTCCATCACTATCAATATTAATCCTTTCAAAACAAGCTATGCATTTGCTTTTAAGCAGATCTATCTGTTTGTCAGGTTTTCTATCTGGAATTTTCACTCCTTCCCATTGAATATTTATTTTGCCCTTTAATAATTCTTTTTTTTCTCTGGCATATCTCATTAATTCAGCAAATTCTTCATTAGACAGAACGATATCTGAAATATCCTTAGCTCTGCCTATTGGAATTAAATCATTAAAAGTAAATCCATCAAATTTATTTTCAACAGCGAAGTCAATGATTTTATCCAACTCGTTATAATTAGATTTTGTAACGGTACAAGTTGCAATTACCGGTATAGTAGTTCTACTTTTTATTAAACTATAACCTTTCATAAACGCATCAAAAGCATTATTCAGCTTCCTAAACTGATTATATTTTAAAGGGTTTGAAAAATCTAAGCTGGTTTGGATAGCATTTGGTCGATTTTTATTAAGAAAATCAATTATTTTTTCATTTATTAAACTTAGATTTGATGCAAAAGAAAATCTAAACCCTAATTCTACTGTTTTTCTAAAAATATCCAGCATGTCTTTTCTCATGAATAACTCTCCTCCCGAGAAATTAATACTTTCTATTCCTAATTCTTTAAGTTTATTCAAGACTATCTCAATTTCTTTAAATGTCAAATCTTTATGTGATTCATCATTAGCACTTGCACTGCAATGAATACAGTTCATGTTACACTTAGATGTTATTTCCCAAGAAACCCTTCTTATCATTATTAAAGGTTTATGATAACCATATCGCTCTATGGATTTTACCAAAAAGCTTTTTGCTTTTTTATCAAGATTTGATTCCTTGATTTTATCAATAGCTTTCTTTTTGCTCAATTTCATATTTTATAAAGTTAGCCTGATTAATTCATAAAAAAATGATTGCATGTATTAAAATAGTGATTATCTAATATTTGCAATATCAATTAATCAGAGTTGTTTTTATCATTTTTTTACAAGTGCATTTATATTCACGCATCTACTTCGTTACGAAACCATTGAATCTTTTAGCTCAATGCGACCATTGAAATAAATAATACAACGCATTAAATAGAATACTATATCTTCAAAATTCGATGCCTTGTATCTGCATAAATCTAAATGCGGATCAAAGTTGAAAGTTGGGTCTGCTCTGATAATATGTTTATCAAGCATAGATGTTCGTTAATCTGAAAAGGAAGAATTTAACATCAACTACCCCTCTGAATTGTCTTCTGAACTCTTTTATTTTGGCATTAAATGATTCAGCTGCTGCATTACTGCTTCTGTTGTTAAAGTAGTTTGATATATTATCA
>JBNKGY010000066.1:0-18201 GCA_050290065.1 Marinilabiliaceae bacterium | reverse complement strand
TTTTGTTAATAGCTCGTGAAGGAGAAGGATTAAGTGAATTTTGTGTTAATTTAAAATTACAATTCGGTATTGAAGCTCATTATCTGGAAATTGATTTTTTAAAAGGTGAATCCCTGAATACTGTTAAAAGTTGGATTGATTGTTATGAAATCGATTTTTTAGTTAATAATGCAGGTGTTGGAGGTTCAAATTTCTTTGAGAGTACAAATGAGGAGATATTGGATGCAATTATTCAGGTTAATGTAAAGACTTTGGCATTGCTTACCCGAATGCTTATCTCTAAACTAAAAATACATCGCAAGGCTTATATTTTAAATGTTGGAAGTATGGCATCTTGTTGTCCTATCGCATACAAAACTGTTTATCCGGCTTCAAAGGCATTTGTATATTCTTTTTCAAAAGGATTAAGTGTTGAATTATCATATACCAATATCAGTGTTTCTATTATTCTGCCTGGCCCTATTAAAACAAATCAAGAGGTTTCTCAAAGAATTGAAAAACAAGGATGGTGGGTGAAAGCTGGTTTATGGTCGCCACAAAAAGTGGCTAAACTAGCTGTAGAAAAATCATTGGCTCAACAAAGAGTTATTATACCCGGATTGATTAATAAAATAAATTGGATGCTATTACGAGTTTTGCCTGTAAATTTATGTAGCTCAGTTATATCTATGGCTGTTAAAAATGAAATTCTGGTAGCGGAACCTGTTCGTGTAAGTTAAATATGAGCTTGTTCAGAATATATCGTTAAGCCATTGTAATGTTTCATTTAATGCGATATCAAATTCAGTAGGTTGGTAACCTAATTGAGATACAGCTTTACGAATGCTTACTTCCCAGTTGTACGAAAACTTACGTACGTAAGGTGTTGTTATTAATGGTGGTTTTCCTGTTATTATAGCGGTTATTTGCATAATTGCAGAAGCAATCAATAAATAAGGTATTGGGATATGGAAAAGTTTGTGATTTGTACGACTGAGCTTCTTAATAGTCTTAAAAAATTCGTTGTATGATAAATTGGTTCCGCCCAACAGGTAAGTTTGGCCACTCTCTCCTTTGTTAAAAGCCAAAATATGTCCATTTATTACATCATTCACAAAAACATAGTTTCCAATGGCTTTCCCATTTCCAGGTATTACATGCCATTTTCCTAATATATAGTTGTGAATCAGTTGAGTTACACTATTGCTTTGAGCCATTATTCCGGGGCCGTAAATGCGTGTTGGACAAACGATAACGGGAAAAAAGTCAGATGATTTTGATTCAAGAATCAACTGGAGTGCCTGATATTTTGATTTTTCATACTCGCTAATAAATGGGATTCGACTTTTGGTGTTTTCATCAATGATCTTGTCATCAGAAGGCCCATAGATACCGGCAGTTGAAGTAAATACTACTTTTCTTATTCCTGATTTTTTAGCGGCACTAATGATATTTTGGGTTCCTTGAACATTAATATTGTAATATGTGGAGGAGTTTTTGGCCCATGGTCTGACATAGGCTGCTGTATGAAAAATACCATCACAATTCTTCATTGCATCTAGCAAACTTTCTTTATCATCAAGGGAACCTTTGAAAAGATGTATGTTTTGATGATTGATAACCTTCGTTTTAGAAATGTCTCTGTAAAAGGCATTTATTTGATGACCCTCATTTGCAAGTTTTATGGCCAGGTTTGATCCAACATAGCCGGTTGATCCGGTGATAAAAAAGGATTTCATTTAAGGTGTGGATTTAAAAAGTTATTTTTTTCTCTTAAGCAAAACACATCATTAGATATTGCAATTGTTAAATGAATCAAAAATGCAGTCCAAAAACTATGGGTTATGATAGAAATTAAGCAAAATATAAATCCAAGAGGGGCAGCTCCCAATGCTTCTAATTTTCCTTTGGGTATATGTGAAATAGCATAAATAATAATGTTAATTGCAATGCTCCATATAATACCCCAAACTTTTATGGCCTCAAATAAAAGAACTCCTCTGAAAGTGAATTCATAAGCTAGTATATATAATATCCAAAGAATAATATTACCATAAAGTTTAGATTTACTGTTGATGTTGATTTGAGGATAATGCCTGTTGTGGCTGGGTCTTTCAGCAAGTTTTTTGTTGATGAGCAGTACAATAGTCATTAAAGGTATAGCAAAAATTAGGGTGTAGTTAACCTGTGAACTGTTTATCAACACATATGAGGTGTGTGAAAAATAATACAAAGAATAAAGAAATGGAATTGTACCAAATAAAATAATTCCCACTAATTGTAAGTATATAAAAAGGTTACTGTTATATTTTTTATCGGAGTTGTTCTTTGTTTTTGCAATAAAAATGTAGCTTAATAAACTATGTACAAAAACAGCAGTTAATCCATAGTAAAAGAAAATTTGACTTGCTGAATTGACATTCATTATAGTTTATTTTTAAATTTAGGATGAAAAAAATGTGATTCTTAAATATTGTGAGTTTGCTTAAAGTTTGAAATGATTTACTCAGCAATATGGCTTCTTCCAGCGTAATCTTCTTTTCTCCTCTTAGTCATCGGTAAGTACTATCGTAACTAATTTGTAATGCTTCAGAAATTTCATTAATCAAAGAAAGATTGCCGTTTAACTTCTCTTTGATCTTATCAAAGAACAATTTTTGTATCTCAGCTAAATCCTTCATCTATTAAAGTTAAGACAAAACATTGTGTTTTTCAACGGGAGTTTGATTTGGTTCAGTGTTAATGTGAGTATCACCTGAATAAGTGGTTGTTAAACCCGAATTATGTATTGAAACTTGAAATAGTAATAAACCATGTACTTACTTAGATGAGTCATAGCACCGCTATGGTGAGTCGAAGTCACTGAGTGAAACACCTTGTTTTGAAGTTATTTTAGAGTGCAATAGATTTTTAAATCTATATTGCGGGTTAAAATTAGAATGGTTGTTAATTTATAAATTAGGAGCATAGTTAGAATTAAAATCTAGTGAATTTCATGGATATAAAATTTAAGATGCTGTTTAAAATATTAAATTTGTGACATGACAGATATTCAAATTGATCAATATTTTCAACAGTATCATCATATTCCAATTATTGATGTTCGTTCACCTGGTGAATTTGAAAAAGGACATATTCCCGGAGCTTTTAATGTTCCTCTTTTTAGTGATGATGAACGTGCACATGTGGGTACCGTTTATAAGCAAGAAGGACAAGAAAAGGCTATTGATTTGGGATATTTATATGTAAAACCAAAATTAGATTGGTTTATAAAGGAGGCTTTACGTATTGCACCAAGCAAACAAGTAGTTGTTCATTGTTGGCGTGGAGGTATGCGTAGTCATGCTTTTGCGGATCATTTAACGAAAAATGGTTTCGAAAATGTTATGGTGATTAAACGGGGCTACAAAGCATTTCGTAATCACGTTTTGTCATCATTCGATGTAGATGTAGATTTAAAAGTAATTGGAGGATACACAGGTAGTGGGAAAACACATATTCTTAAAAACTTAAAGGAATTGGATTGTCAGGTCATTGATTTGGAAGGTATCGCTAAACATAAAGGATCTGCTTTTGGGGGAATTGGAGAGGATTGTCAACCTACTGTTGAACAGTTTGAAAATGATTTGTATATGCAATGGCGAAAAATGGATTTTAGCAGGCCAGTGTATATTGAGGATGAGAGTCATAATATAGGGGCGGTAAAAATTCCTATGAATTTGTATACAAAAATAAGGGAAGCTAAAGTGTTTTTTTTAGATGTTCCTAAAGAATATCGGGCAAAGCTTTTGGTACAGGATTATGCTTGTTATGATAATGAATTGTTACGCTCCGGGATATTAAAAATCTCAAAGCGTCTTGGTGGATTAGTTACAAAACTGGCAATAGAAGCATTGGATAAAAAGGATTATTTTGATGTGGCTTTACTGACTTTAAATTATTACGATAAATCTTATATGAGAGGTATTTTAAGAAGGGATAAAGAAAAGGTTGTGAAAATTTTACTTACGGATGCTGACCCGGATTTAAATGCTTCCTATATAAAAAGGTTTATTGAAGAAGAAGCATTGCAACATAAATAGTGCCTGTCCATATAGTCGGGTGTTTGGAGTATGAAGTATAAATACAAGGTGTGTGAATAATTCAACCCCGTAGTATACTAGCGTATATGAGGATTTGGATTTTGAGCAACAACGCAGTAGTTGGACTTTATAGACGAACATTAAATAAATTAAATTATTTGATCATCATTATAAAGTAATAGTAATTAATGGAGAGTATAAAATTAACGCAATATAGTCACGGAGCCGGGTGTGGATGTAAAATATCTCCAAAGGTGTTGGATTCAATGTTGGTAAGTTACCTCAATCCTATTAAAGATAATAACCTGATAGTCGGAAATGACAGTCGCGATGATGCGGCCGTTTACGATATGGGAGATGGGAGTGCTATAATAAGTACAACCGATTTTTTTATGCCCATTGTTGATGATCCTTTTACATTTGGAAAAATAGCAGCTACCAATGCAATAAGCGATGTGTATGCTATGGGAGGAAAACCATTAATGGGCATTGCCATTTTAGGATGGCCCATAAACAAGTTAGCTCCTGAAATTGCTCAAAAAGTGCTTGATGGTGGCAGGGCAGCTTGCTCAGATGCTGGTATTATATTAGCCGGAGGACATAGTATTGATAGTCCTGAACCTATTTTCGGACTGGCTGTTACCGGCCGGGTGGATCTGGTAAATCTTAAACGAAACAATACCGCAACAGCAGGCTGTAAGCTATATCTGACAAAGCCATTAGGTGTTGGAGTTCTTACTACGGCGCAAAAAAAAGGATTACTTGCAGAGGAACATCAGAATATTGCTCCTGATTCAATGAGTAAACTGAATATTATTGGATACAAGTTGTCTGAAATTAAAGGTGTTAAAGCGATGACAGATGTAACCGGGTTTGGGTTGTTAGGTCATTTATGCGAGATGTGTGAAGGGAGTAATCTTTCGGCATATATAAATTATAGTAATGTTCCACGTTTCAAAGAAGTGGAGGGGTATATCAAACAAGACTGCATACCTGGAGGAACTCACCGAAATTGGGAAAGTTTTGGTCATAAAATCAAATTGGAAAATGAGGCATTGAAGCTTCTCTTGTGTGATCCTCAAACGAGTGGTGGATTGTTAATTGCTGTGGAACCAGATTCGGTTGACGACTTACAGGATATTTTGGAACAAAATGGTATGAGCACTCAGCCTTTGGGTGACCTTGTTGAACGAGGAGAAAAACTGGTTGTAGTTAACGAATAAATATAACTTTATCGGCTTGACTAAAATGTAGTAAATAGTGTAAATTCATACATAAATGTATTTGCCAGTTTATTTTAATTGAGTAGTAAGTGTCAGGAATTTAGGTTGATGTATTGATTTTGTGAAGTGTGGCAGTATTATTGATTGTATTTCTGTCTTAACAATATAATCAAAATTATGGCTGAAATTACTTTCTTCGAAAAAACTGGTTGTATCAATAATACCAAACAAAAACAAATTCTGGAATTAGCAGGTCACCATGTTAACGCAATAAATCTTGAGCATTACAATTGGAAAAAGGAAGAGCTGCTCAACTTTTTTTCAGGAATGTTAGCTAAGGATTGTTTTAACAGGAATGCACCTTCAGTATCATCAGGAGAAATTGTACCAGAAGAGTATTCTATGGATGATGCTATTGAGGCCATGTTATCTGATCACTTACTTATTAAACGGCCATTAATGATAATAGGTGAAGAAAAGATTGTTGGATTTGATAAAGAATTTTTGGATAAAAAAATAGGACTTAATCCAGGATTAAGTCCAAATCTTGTACAATTATTAAGCGAAGATTTGATTACATGCCCTCAGAAAGCTAAAAAACAACAATGTGATTAACACAGATGGTGTATTGGAAAATTGTAGCGAGCGTTGAAAGTACAATAAATCAAAGTTTTACTGAGATGAAGTGTAGCATCGTTCTGGTAAGGGGAAGTGTTTAAATGTGTATTATTTCCTAATGCATATTAAATACCTTTGGTGTATTGTTTCATAGTGGTGGGATGGATGTTGTGTTTTAATTTTGTACCAGCGTTTTCATTGTCTTTTAAAACTTCTTCAAATAGTGTAATTAACTCTGATTTACTCATATTAAAGGTTGTTTGAGTTTTTATATCTCTTAAATCAATTGTATATCCGTCAAAGTGATTATTAAAATCATTAATGATTTCAAGATTTAGATAGTGATTATGATTATATATTTGATGATAATGACCTTTAAATTTGTGAATAAATAATTGTTCATTTTTTGAATTGGTAATTGAAGAATGTTTTTCACAGAGCTGAATGCAAGTATTGTTAATTTTGTATTTGTGACATCCGGTTATTTGATGAAATAAACACGCTCTGCTTGTCATTAAAACAATTGGATGGAAAATGCTATAATGTAATTCGAATTTTTCTGGTCTTTTAATGTTTTTTATTTGTGTTTTACCTAATTCATTTGAGATAAATGATCCAGTACAATTAAAATTCATTTTTAAACATTGAAGGCTATACGAATTAACCACGTTTAATTGTGGTCCTGCAATCCAATTTATGTCTTTTTTATAAGCATGGTTAGCTATGCCAGTGTTGTTACTAACAATAATTTCAGGTTTAATCTTATCCAAAAATTCAAGGCTCGCCAGATAATCTTCTCCAATAATAATTGAAGGAAACCATGGTATAAGGTTAGTGTTTTTTGTAAAAAGATTCACTAAAGATTTAAATTCTTTTTTGATTCCGGATGGTAATTGAAAATATATGTCAGCGTTTGTATTTGTACCTATTTTTATATCATCCTCTGACGAAATTAAGATAGATAGTTTGGGCATCACTATTTCCGGAACTTCATTTTTTAATTTAGGAAGCTTAACTGATGGGGTCAGTTCTTTGGAGTCGTTTAGGTAAAAAAGTAACTGATGTTTTAATGCAGTGAGTTCTTTAAAAGGAAGGTATAGCTTACCCTTGATATCATTGATTAAAAGATCTTGAATATAATATTGAGTATCATTTACAGTTTTAAAGCGTTTTTCGATTACTTGTTTATTTAATATCTGAGTTCCTTTGTTCTTTAGTTTATATTCAGATTGTAAAGTAAATGTCTTTTCTGGAGTCTCTGCTATTACTGTTAATGGTGAATTAGCCTCCCCCGAAAATATTAACGTTAATGGTAATTTTTCAATTGATTGTTGGTTAATTTGAGCTGATATTTCTTTTTTAAGGAGCTCTTTTTCTTTGTAGAACGCTCTTTCTGCTAATTCTTTTGCATGATCAGATGCGTAGTTGTTAATTTCTGCCAGATGTTGGATAGAGTGATCCCTGGGATTATCAATAAACATACCTTTATCAAGATCTCCTGTTAAAAAGGAATTGGTAAAGTCGCGATTAAAAGCTTTATATAAATTGCTGTTATCTGTTAATAGTTGATTGTTGTTTAAATAGCTGAAAATTTGTTTCTTCCATGAATTGACGACAGTGTACACATAATCAAATTTCTTTATCCTACCTTCAATTTTCAAGGAATCAACATTTGCATCAACGAGTTTATCCAGCTCGAAAAAGGCAGAGTTATCTTTTAAATTAAGGGGGTACTGTTTTTCTACTGCAGTGCTGTTGTATTTATCTCTGCAAGGTTGACTGCATCTGCCACGGTTACCAGAGTTGCCTGATTGTACAGAACTGATATAACATTGTCCTGAA
Organism: Marinilabiliaceae bacterium; assembly: GCA_050290065.1. Classification (GTDB taxonomy): domain Bacteria; phylum Bacteroidota; class Bacteroidia; order Bacteroidales; family Marinilabiliaceae; genus Saccharicrinis. The sequence goes on along the minus strand of JBNKGY010000066.1, from coordinate 10,457 downwards.
AATGAAATGCAATTAGAACCTTGTACGAAAACTTCGGTAAGTATATTGTATTGATGAGCCTTGGTTGTCAATAATTTAATTTCATGAATATTTAACTCTCTTGAAAGATTAACTCGAGTTGTTGATAACCGACTCAAGAATTGTATCTGTCCTTCATTGTGCGTTGTCAGCTGTGTTGAAGCATGTATCTTTAAATCTTTAAAATATTTTGAGATGATAAAAAGTAAGCCTAAATCCTGAATGATAATGCCGTCGATATTGGTGTTGACTAATCTATTTAAAAGCTCAATAATGGCTGATATTTCATTTTCAATGATTAGGATATTTAATGTGATGAATATCTCACAGTTGCTTTGATGGGCAAGACGTATAATTCCATTTAAGTCACTTAAGCTAATATTTGTTGCTCTGTTTCTGGCATTAAACCTTTCTAGTCCGCAATATATGGCATCTGCTCCTGCCAATATCGCAGCTTTTATTGAGTCAATACCTCCTCCTGGTGCCAGTAATTCAATCTTTTTCTTCACAAATATGAATAGTAAAATGCCCAATGATTTAAAGATGCGAAGATATGAATATTTGCCATATGGGTTGCCTTTGGAGGTTTTCTTCAATTCGAAATGAATGATATTCCAATATTTACATTTATTAATATTATACACTTGAATACACAAAATTGCACTAACTAAATTAAAAAAAAACACTTGAATTGATTATAAAATGTATTTATTAACACAGTTAATAATGGCTTCTTGTTGGTTGAAATAGCTGATATGCAGGGGTGTAGGTGAGTTGGTGTGTTGTAAGATGATGTGTTTTTTGAGATGTCTATCGGTGTTAAAAATAGTCAAATAAATACAATTGTTTTTAAAAAAAGTTCAACTGATTATATGTCGTAATTAATACTTTAGTAATTGATAATTAGTCAATATCAACTTATGATTTAGCTGATTATAACGCAGACTACAAATGTCAACCTAGTGATTTGATATAGATATAATGTTATAATTTAAAAAAAGTGATTATGAAGAGAAGAAATCTACTTTTAATTAACCTAAAGCTACTGGTTTCAGTAGTATTATTTTGGGGGCTTATTGGGACAAATTTGGTAAATGGCCAAACCCTTATGCATTCATACACCTTTGAAGATGGAACGGCCAATGATGGTACTGGTACAGTTAATGGTGTATTAGAAGGTACTGCAAGTGTTGTTGATGGCGAACTTGTTCTTGATGCTGAAGGTGACTATGTGTCATTTGATGGAACAGCCTTAGACCTGAATTCTTATTCTGCATCCGGTGGTATTACTTTTGAATTTATGTATGTTTCCACTGTTGGTTCAAATGATGGACATTGGAATTGGTTAAGTTATTTTGGAGGAGAATCAGGAGCCGGTAGTATAATGGCTGGTGTAAACACATGGGGTCAATTCCGTTTATATAAAAATAATACGGACCCCAAAATAGAGGTTGCAAGTGCTGATGATGGAGGGTATCACCATGTAGTGGTTGTAATGACTGATGCTAAAATAGCTATGTATGCTGATGGAGATCTCATTGGAGAACAGGCTACTACTGATGGTTTTGCAATCGATGCAAGCTATTCATATCTTGGTCGTGCTTTTTGGGCAGATCCTACATGGATTGGAAATGTGGATGAGTTTAATATCTATTCTGGAGAAATGAATCAGGCTACAGTAACTGAACGATTCATTGCGTATGTTGGTCCTGCCTATACTGATCCAACTTTAGCTGGTATTTCAACTGACGTAGGTACCCTTAATCCTGTATTTGAATCTCAAACAGTTGAATACGATCTTACTGTGCCTTATGGTACAACACAAATTGATTTTAATCTTACACCCACTGTTTCTGGAGCTAGCATAGTAATGTTTGATTCAAATGCAAATGAATATGGTGCAGGTGGTATTGTAGCATTTTCGGGAGATGGTATTGATTTGGAAATTTCTGTTACAGCCTTAGATGGATCAACATCAGCAACTTATTATGTTTATATTTATGTAGATGCGGGTGTTTCTGATGCAACTTTATCAAGTATTGACCTATCGGTTTCTGCTATTGACCCGGTATTTGATCCATCAGTAACTACTTATACGGCAATAGTTCCTATTGGAACTACATCTGTTGATGTAACCGGAGTTCCGAATTTCCCAGAAGCATCTGTTAGCGGAAATGGAACCGTTGCTTTAACCAATGGAGCCGGATCAGTAGACCTTCAAGTTACTTCACAAGATAATTCAGCATCTGAAACATATACTGTAAATTTTGTTGAAGCCGATGGTACCAACTACGCACTAAGTTTACCTGGTGTAGATGGAAATTTAAGTAATGTAAATATTTCAGGGCTTGATCTTACTTCACTTCCTTTTACATTAGAAATGTGGATTAAACCCAATGGTTCGCAAACAGCAAATTGTGGTTTATTTTTCCAAAGGCCTAACAACATTGGTCTTGAATATGCCTCAGGCTGGCAAGGAGCTGATATACTTAGATTTTTGACAGCACCCGATGAGGGTGACTTATATGGCAGTAACTCTTTAACTAGCACTGTTTTAACTGATAAATGGCATCATGTTGCTGTTGTAATGACTGATAAAACAAGAACCGTATACTTAGATGGCGTTGCAAAAACAGAAGTAGCTAGTTTTACATCTACATCTGCAGATTATGCTACTGGTAATTTATATCTGGGATGGGATAGTGACGTTGCAGGCAGGGCTTTCAATGGCTTGATTGATGAAGTGAGAGTATGGAATGACTCACTAGATGCAACTGTTTTAGATGCCAATCAATATGAAGTTTTAAACGGTGATGAAACAGGTCTAATTGCCTACTACAACTTCGATATAAATAATAGCTCACAAGCTATTGATATAACAGTTGGAGGTAATAATGGTGTTATTACAGGAGGTACCTATGTTGAATCATTTCCGCGAGTTAACCTGGAACTTAATTCAATTAGTTTAAGTGAAGGTAAATTGTATCCGGAGTTTTCTTCAAAAACAACAAATTATCATACTGTACTTCCTGCTGGAACCACTAGCATTACTGTTAGTGCCGTGGCCAATGATTTAACTACAATTTTATCTGGAACAGGAGCTATTGACATTACTTCCAATAATGGAACAATAGTGATTACTGCTAGCTCACAAGATGGAAAATATAGTCAGGATTACACTATTACTTATGTATTAGATACACCACTAACCCTTATGCACTCCTATTCCTTTGCTGATGGAACTGCCAAAGATGTTGTAGGTACTGCTGATGGTACTATTATGGGTGGAAGTGTTGTAGATGGTGTTTATATTGCTGATGAAAATGGTGAATATATAGAACTGCCTGCTGCTGATATCGCGATAAATACATATCCTTCTATCACATTAGAGCTTTATGTAACCGACGAAATCAACACAATCAATCCAAATACAAACCATATGATTGCATACTTTGGTGATACAAATGCCGACAATAACTATGGAGTTGATCATTTGTATGTTTCCATGAAGTGTAGGACAGCTATTTCTTGTTTAAATTACGGTTCTCCTTGGGCTTCAGAAACTGGAGTAAGTACAGAAAGCGACTTATCTGATGATGGATTCTCTCACCATATTGTAAGTACACTCACAAGTGATTCTATATGTTTATACGTGGATGGATTCTTAATTAATTCAGCATATCCAGCGGCTGATAATTTTATCCCTAATATTAGTGATGCCGCAGCCTATATCATGAAATCAGGATATGCCCCAGATAATACTTTCTTAGGATCTGTTTTAGAGTACAATATCTATAGTGGAGAGATGTCTGCTCAGGAAGTAGCGATAAGATCTTTAGATTTCCCACAAGAAACAGCTGCGTCTGATGCTACTTTGAGTGACTTAACTGCGGATGGATTAACCATTACAGATTTTGATCCTGCTACATTAACTTATACTGTTACTTTACCGGAAGGTTCAACTGCTCCTGTAATTGGTGCTACTGCTAAAAACGCCAGTGCAAACGTAGTTATTACCGATGCAACAGTATTCCCAGGAACTGCAACTGTAGAGGTTACTTCAGAGGATACTCAAAATACCAATACATATACGATTGAATTCACTGTATTAACAGGAATTGGATCAGTAAATGATGTTGCTATTGAGGTATACCCATCAGTAAGTACAGGTGATTTCACTGTAAGTGTAGATGGAACTGAATCAATCATTACAGTTTATGATCTTTCAGGTAGCGTAGTGAAAGAAATTAAAACAAGCGATAGTAAAACTACTTTATCTGTACCGTATCCAAATATGTACATTGTTAAAGTAACATCGGATGGAGTTTCTAAAGTATTTAAAGTAATTAAGAAGTAATTTTTTGGGAAATAGTTTTTAATTAAAATGTGAAGAGGCTGTTGATTTGACAGCCTCTTTTTTTATGTATTTACCCCGAAATATGCAATAGGAACATCTATTGCGAGCTGATATTACTGCTAATCAGGTTCCAAGCTGCCTTGTTTCAATTCGCTATAGTGGTGCTATGTCTCATTTCAACAAGTTCTTGATTTATTGCACTTTTAACTATCATTACGAAGTCCTAATGCATATTGCTGGTTAATTATAGTTTTATATATTTAACCAGCATCCCGGAAATGTATTTTAGTGATGAGATAGGACTTCTAAGTACATCTTAACTATGATAATTCATGATGCAATTTACTCGCTTGATTGTAAATTCGTTCTTATTATTTATCGGGACAAAAGCATTTGTCATTATTAAAAATACTAATTGCGAGAATGGCGAATGAGGGTCAATATGTTAAAATTTGAAGTGGGTATGTGTTTTCAAATGATGAGCTAAGGATTTCAAATTGGAGGTATAAAAGAAGATGGATTAATGGCTCTCAAGCAAAAAAAACTCCTAAACAAGTGTGCTTAGGAGTGGATTTGAGTGTAAATGCTCAAATTATAATTTTATCAGTTTAACCCGACCTACTTGACCAGTTTTTAGTTTACATTCAATTCCTTTGAGATGGAATGATTCAGCGCTTATAATTTCGTTAACTACTCCATGGGTAAGGTGACCAGATCGTTCATCTTGTTTTTGTAAGATCGCCACTTTGCTTCCTTTTTTAAGATTTTTTCTTTCTCTTCCGTCCATTTTAATCTACTGCTTATTAATGTTTACCTTAAAGTATAATATTGTATAAAGTTTAAATTTAGAAATGATCGAATAACCTATCGCATCATTTTTCTTATATGCAAAGGTAAATGAAATTGATCATATACGCCTAATAAAGTTGAGGTTAGGTTTGAATTTTGGAATCTGATTATCTCAAATACTAAAACCATTTTTAATACTTTAAAAAAATGGTTTTAGTATTTGTGTCAAAAATAAAGCGAGTGACTTTTAATTGCTTAAAAATCACTCGCTTAAGTTTTATGGTGAGGTTCCTGGCGGATTCGAACCGCCGTACCTGGTTTTGCAGACCAGTGCCTAAGCCACTCGGCCAAGGAACCCTATTGATTCGGGATGCAAATTAAACAATTATTTTCATTATCAACAAATAAATAAATACTTTTGGAATGATTTTTTTTCGTCTGAGAAGGTAGTTGTATTTTTATCAGATTGTTAGGTAACCCAATTTCTACAGGGTTATTTTTTTATCTGGTTAAAAATAGTAAACTATCGCTCCATAGTTATACTAACAGCTTTCATTTGGCCACCCATTGGAGGATTCATTTTCGAAACCTTTACACGTACCCAATCAACGTAATCAAATTTTAAATGGATAGCATTTAAAATACGTTCAGTTAAATGTTCTAATAAATGTGAATTCTGTTGAATCTCCTTTTTTGTAATTTCGTATACTGAAACGTAATTTAAAGCATCTTGAATATTGTCGCTTTTACTAGGTGTTTCAACATCAACACCAATTGAAATATTTACAATAAAACGGTTGCCAACCACTTGTTCTTCACTAAAACAACCGTGGTAAGCGTAAAACTCCATTTCTTCAAGCTCAATTATACCTTTCTGCATCACATAAATTTTAAATAATGAAACTGCGAAGTTATCTCTTTTTATAGAATCACACAGCTTATAAAATAAATTTTGAACAAATAGAGAAAAATAATGCAGTGTATAATCAAAACCCTTATTTTTGTAAGTTTAAGTTGATAACAAAATAACTTAATCTTAAACACAATCATCTTATGTGTAAGATGCGGTATTTTTAAATAATTTACGATAGAATTACCTATGAGCAAAGATAATGCAGGAAATAATCCGGAAGTGGTAAAATCGAATTTTATCCATCAGGAAATTGATAAAGATTTAGCTGAAAATAAGAATGGAGGTGCTGTATTAACAAGGTTCCCACCTGAACCAAATGGATATTTGCACATCGGACATGCCAAATCAATATGTTTAAACTTTAGTTTAGCTCAACGATATGGAGGAGGATGTAATTTAAGATTTGATGATACAAATCCGGTAAAAGAAGATGTTGAATATGTTGATAGTATTCAGCAGGATGTAAAGTGGCTTGGTTTTGATTGGGAAGGGGATGTTAAGTTTGCTTCTGATTATTTTGATCAATTATATGCATGGGCTGTAAAACTAATTAAAAATGGTAAAGCCTATGTTGATGATCAATCTGCTGAAGAAATTGCTAAGCAGAAGGGTACTCCAACAAGTCCGGGTATAGAAAGTCCAAATCGTAATAGATCAGTTGAAGAAAACCTTGACCTTTTTGAAAGGATGAAAAAGGGCGAATTTGCTGCTGGAGAAAAAGTATTACGTGCAAAAATTGATATGGCTTCTTCAAATATGCACATGCGTGATCCGCTGATGTATAGAATAATACATGAATCGCATCATCGTACGGGAGATAAATGGTGTATTTACCCAATGTATGATTTTGCACATGGACAGGAGGATTTTATTGAAGGTGTTACACATTCGATATGTACACTTGAATTTAAAGTACATCGTCCGTTGTACGAATGGTTTTTAGATCAGATACTTGAAGGAGAACCGGAACCGGAAAGAAAAACCAGACAGATTGAGTTTGCCAGGTTAAATCTTAATTATACGGTGATGAGTAAGCGTAAATTACTCGAACTGGTACAAAAAGGTATAGTTTCAGGTTGGGATGATCCACGTATGCCTACAGTTTCAGGACTTAGAAGAAGGGGATATACTCCTGAGTCAATACGAACTTTTGCAGACAAGGTCGGAGTTACAAATAGGGATAGTATTACTGATGTGGCATTATTGGAAAGTTGTATTCGTGAAGATTTGAATAAGAAAGCATACCGAGTAAATGCTGTTGTAAATCCTATTAAGCTAATTATAACCAATTACCCTGAGGGGCAGGAGGAAATGGTTGAAGTTATCAATAATCCAGAGGATGAAACGCAAGGAAGTCGTCAGTTGCCATTTGCTCGAGAGGTTTATATCGAACGTGATGACTTTATGGAAGAACCACCAAAGAAATTTTTCAGATTAGGCCCTGGTCGAGAAGTGCGATTAAAAGGTGCATATGCCGTAACCTGTACTGATTATAAGAAAAATGAAAAAACAGGAGAGATAGAAGAGATATATTGCACCTATGATTCTGAAACTAAGAGTGGTGCAACAACTGTTACTCGTAAAATCAAAGGGATTTTGCATTGGGTAACTGTTAAACATGCCGTGGATGCAGAGATACATATGTATGACAGATTATATAATCACGAAGCACCGGCTGCACAGAAAGACGCTGATCATTTGGATTTTATCAATCCGGATTCTTTAAAAGTAATACATGCAAAAGTTGAGCCTTCCTTAAAAGATGTGCAACCCTTGGATAAGTTTCAATTTCAACGAGTTGGATATTTTTGTGTAGATAAAGATACTTCTGCTGATAAACTAATATTTAACAGAACTGTGGCATTGAAGGATAGTTGGGGTAAGAAGAAATAGAATTTTCATATCGTATAACAGACTTGTAAAATATAACAAGGGTGCTTTTGTAGAACATTAGCACCCTTTGTTTTGTTAGTACTGCAATAAACTGTTTACTCCAAATAACAATAATTTAATTTTTCTATTAAAATGAGATAGTAATAAATTTCTTAAATTGTATATTACTGCGTGTAACAGATTGAATCTGAAAAAAAACGAAATTATTCATTATAAGATAATTGAGTGGTAAATCAGGTTAAAATTGAGTAATCATAAATTGTAAATAAATGACTAGCCAAATTGTTAAATCTTATCAAGAGGAAATTGAGTTGAAGTATCAGCTTTATAACAGCCTCTTTTTATCTTTGCAACTAGAAGCCGTAGAAAAGGCAGGAAATTTAATACCATTATTGTATCAGGCATGTTCTGAAGGATTGGAAAATGGGAAAGATCCATCTGCTATCATTAAAAATTTTTTTTCAAACCATAAATCTGATTTAACGGAAGAGGAAAGGTATGATTTCCTTTTTAAGGTTATTCAATATATTGAGCGCCAAATTGTGCTTATTGATGCGCTGGAAGATGCTGCTTACAGTAAAATTCATAGAATTAAAGGTGAGAATTCGTATTCATCAATGAGTGATAGGATTAAAAAAGAAAACCTGAAAGAAAAAATGGCTGAGGCTGTGAAAGATTTTGGTGTTCGTGTGGTACTTACTGCCCATCCTACCCAGTTTTATCCATCTCCCGTTTTAGCTATTATTACAGATTTAATGGAGGCTATAAAAAAGGGGAAGGTGGCTTTGATTCGTGATCTTTTACAGCAATTGGGTAAAACACCATTCTTTCAAAAGAAAAAACCTACACCTTTAGATGAAGCCAATCGACTTACATTTTATTTAAGAGATACTTTTTATCCTGCCATTGGAGAACTACTCGATAGAACAGCAGAGGATTACAAAGAGTCGTTGGAGCAAAATAACCAGTTTATTTCTTTGGGATTTTGGCCTGGAGGAGACCGTGATGGTAATCCATTTGTAACTGTTGATACAACACGTGAGGTGGCAGCACGTTTAAGAAATACAATAACTAACTGTTATTTTGGAGATGTAAGGGAGCTTAAGCGTCGAATTACATACGCCGGAGTGCACGATAAAGTGGTAGAGCTGGAAGCTTTACTTAAAGCTGAGCTAAGTAATGCATCAGGAACAAGTAACGTAAATCTTACTGATTTTCTGAATAAAATCTCAGAAATAGAATCTCAGATTATTAATGATCACCAAAGTTTATTTGTTGAAAAAGTACAGTCGTTAAAGAGAAAAGTTCAATTGTTTGGATTCTTTATGGCTAGTATTGATATTCGTCAGGATAGTAGAATTATTGCTAATGCATTAAAGGAAGTAATTAAAGCTTATCCGGATATTTTACCTGCTAATATCTTTGATATGGAAGAAAAGGAGCAGATTCAGTTGCTGATGAATGCACGGGGTGCTGCAGATCCTAATATATTTGAAGATGAGGTGGTTAGAGATACGGTTGCTTCTTTTGGCGTGATTAAAGATATTCAGAAGAAAAATGGAGAAAAAGGTGCACATCGTTATATCATAAGTAATTGTCGTGGTCCAGTAGATGTGGCCAGAGTTCTTGCTATGTTTAAGATTTGTGGATGGGGCTATGATGAATTAACGGTTGATATTGTTCCTTTATTCGAAACCATTGATGATCTTAAGTTTGCTGGGGAAGCTATGCAAACATTATATTCAAATCCTACCTATCGTAAGCATCTTAAAAACCGGAAGGATAGTCAAACAGTCATGTTAGGATTTTCTGATGGAACCAAAGACGGAGGATACCTGATGGCCAACTGGGCCATATTTTCTGCAAAAGAAAATATTACCCTTACATCAAGAAGCAATGATGTTGAAGTAGTATTTTTTGATGGGCGTGGAGGTCCCCCTGCTCGTGGAGGTGGAAATGCACATCGTTTTTATGCTGCTTTAGGTAAGAATATTGAGGGCAAGCAGATTCAAATGACCGTTCAGGGCCAAACTATTAGTTCTCACTATGGAATAAAAGAAGCTGCTGCTCATAACTTAGGTTATTTGTTATCGGCAGGGTTGTCGAATAAGCTCTATAGCAAACCTCACAATCAATTGAATCAGAAGCAACATGATTTTATTAATGAAATGGCCGAATCAAGCTACAATAAATATCTGTCATTGAAGCAACATACTCTTTTTCTACCATACCTTGAGGAGATTAGTACGCTGAAATATTATGGTAAGGCAAATATTGGAAGTCGACCAAGTAAAAGAGGTGGAGGTGATAAAATTAATTTTGACGATTTAAGAGCCATTCCGTTTGTAGGTGCCTGGAGTCAGTTAAAGCAGAATGTACCAGGTTTTTTTGGATTGGGCCGCTTTCACGTTATGATGCCGGTCTCCGGGACCATCCTTTTTCCACATGCCGACAATCAGTACATACAGTGAGCACCTGGCGGGCCTC
>JBNKGY010000065.1:0-18355 GCA_050290065.1 Marinilabiliaceae bacterium | reverse complement strand
CAATGGATAAGGGTTATATGGTACTACCCATCTATTATCCATCTCATGTTTTCTAACCATTTCTTTACGACCATCTTCCCATCTCTGATACAATGGGTAGGAGTCCTTCCTCTGTATGGTTGCTTTGTTGAATGGCCGTGGATAGTTATTCTTGCATGAGGTACGACCCTTTGAGCATGGTAAATTTGGATTAAACCGACCACATGGACCATGCATCATATGTTTAGTAATCATCTTGTATAGAAGTGGATATTTCACCTTGTCTGGAAGCTCAGCACAAATGAGACGATCATTAGAATAAATGATTCGGAAATAAACTGCGTAATCAAATACTTTTTTGCTGATCCCAGCACTTTTCGAATACCAATTTCTTTTGAGCGTAGACTGGATATAACAGTAGATAGACTAATGTAATTGATGCATGCCAATAAAATAACAATTAAGGCAATTGCAGATAAAATATAAATGTTTTTTACATTCCCATTTTGACGGATTTCACTATCCAGATGAGATTTAAGATGGATATCCAATAAAGTTTGTATATCAAAAGTTATTTTATCCTGCCAATCTTTTGGAACGTATTTGTCTCTAAAATCGGTTAAATGTACCTTTAATGATGATGGGTTTATGTTTTCTTTAAAAACTATATATGTCCACGCAGGGTTGGCCCACCACCAATTTATATTTCCACCATTCTGAGCTTTAAAAGTAGATAAAGAACATAAAAAGTCATATTCAAAATGCCCCTGTTTTGCCATGTCTTTAATAACTCCTGATACCGATATAGAAAAATCATTGTTTACCTTTAATGTTTTGTTCATTGCTTTTCCAACACTTCCAAAATATTTTATTGCTGCGGATTCTGTTATCACTACCTTATTGGGTCCGTTTAAAGCTGTTTCCTGATTCCCTGCAATAAAATCATAAGTAAAAACTGTAAAAAATGAGGAATCAACATAAACAAAACTGTTTTCATTAAATACACGGTCTTCGTATTTTAATGTATAAGATTCGCCCCACCAGTTAAACATACGTGTATAGCTCTCAATCATATCCGGGTACTCCTCCATTAAGGCTGGGCCAACCGGAAATGGACAGCTCACTGAATTTTCTCCTGAATCACCAAAATCAAGAATATGCAACACACGATAAATTCGTGATGCTTTTTCATGATGCTTGTCATAATTTAATTCATCCTTAACAAATAGCAGGATGAATAAAAAACATACGAACCCCGCGGTTAAACCAAGTATATTGATAAGGGTATTCCCTCTTTGTTTTAAAAGGCTTGCTATGGCTAATTTGTAATTGAATTTAAACATGTTTTATAAGATTATTTCGTCTATATTATCAGCATTTACTTCCTGCTTTTTCAATTGCTCATCAATAATTTGAGCTAAATCCATTAAAACAGGATTAGAAAAGATGAGGCTTTGTTTTACTTCAACTTGAAATTCCTTGTAAATTAAGTGGGACAATTTCATTACTTTCAAGGAGTGACCACCAAGTGAGAAGAAACTATCATTCAGACTGATTTTTTCCTGATCAATATCCAATATGTCAGACCAAATAGCAGATAGTTTTATTTCAAGTTCAGAGTCAGGATTAATTATTTCTTTGGAAGAAAAATTCAAGTCTCGGATTAGTTTTTTATAATCAACTTTTCCATTTACTGTTTTAGGGATTTCTTCGATTTGTTTATAAACCTGAGGAACCATGTATGAAGGCAATTGGCTTTCCAGACTCTCCTTAATTAAGGCTTCTTCAATTATTATATCTGCTTTATAAAAAGCACATAAAACCTTATCGTCATGATTATTTTGTTTTGTCAATACCTTACTCCATGATATACCCAGGTAATTTGATAATTTTGCTTCAATATCCCCAAGTTCAATCCTATAACCCCTAATTTTAACCTGATTATCCTTTCTCCCTAAAAATATCATATTCCCATCAGGCAACCATTTGGCTAAATCACCGGTTTTGTACATCCTTTCATTGGGATCATCTGAAAAAGGATTCTTAATGAACCGTTCTTTTGTTAACTCTTCATTATTAGCATATCCTTGAGCCAGACATTCACCCCCGATATACAAATCACCAGGAACGTTAAAGGGACATACTCTTAAACGCTCATCCAAAATATAATACTTTGCATTTTGAATGGGCTTACCATAAGGTATGCTTGGCCAGTTTTTCTCAACTTTACCTGTTGGATAGTAATTAGACCAAACTGTTGCCTCAGTTGCACCACCCAAACTTATTACTTCTGTTTTTTCAAAACTATCTTTTATTTGATCAGGTAATGCAACTGGTATCCAGTCTCCACTTAAAAAGACCAACCGTAATTTGCTGTTTTTTGATAGTTCTTTTTCAGGGAAATAATCTACCAATTGCTGCATTGCTGCCGGTGCGGAATCCCAAAAAGTAATTTCATCATTGCATAAGTAATCGACAAGTTTTTCAGGCTGTTTAAGTTCTTCTTCTGAAGCTATCCTGATAGTTCCACCGGAAGCAAGCATTCCAAAAATATCATAAACCGATAAATCAAAACATATCGATGTTGTGAATAACAACTTATCTTCCGGGTTAACATTGAATGTATTATTTACCCACTCAATTAAATTTATTACGGGCTTATGTGATACTGCAACACCGTTTGGATTACCTGTTGAACCTGAAGTACTTATAATGTATGCAAGATTATCCGAACAATAATCCAAATTAAGGCTTTCTGTTGGCATGTTTAGAATATGCCAATTGGTATAGAAATTCACAAAAGGGCTGGATGTTAATATTGGTTTCACACCTTTTTCCAGCACCACATCAAATCGATATTTTAATTCATTGTCAAAACCGCTATCTCGATGATATAAATGGCAATTGACATCATTTTCGAAAGCTATCTGTTTAAAATAATTTTCGTCCAAATAGAGTTCTTCTTCTAAATTAAGCTTCGTCTGAAATTTTTTATCTGTATTTGCATTTTTAAAATCAAGTAATGATTTCTTAAAAACTTGTTTTGTTCTTAGGTTAAGAACATCCGATATTAAAACTATTCCATTATCGGATAATAAGTTAAAGCACTTTTGAATTACATCTTGCAAATAAAAAATGCCTGGAAAAAACTGTATTGTGTTTGAAATTATAACAATATCAAATTTTCTGTTTTTTACTATACTTTCTATCTCGTGTGCAAAGCCCTGAATTAAATCAAGATTCTTAATATTTAACTTAACCCTCTTATTTTGACAGTATTCAATAGATTTTAACGAAGGATCAATGCCTGTTACAAATTGAGCTGAACTTACAATGTCGAACAAGATTGTTCCCGATCCACAACCAATTTCTAATATTTGGCTATTGTCTTTTTCTATATATCCTGATAATAGTTTTGCAATTCGGTTCTTGTATTCTTGAACTTCATTAGTTGTAAATGGCAAACCAGTGTAACTACTTTTAAATCCACCGGCAGTAATCTTATCTACCGAACTTTCAATAATATTGTCCCATAAATCGATTGTTTCTTTTTTAGGTAATTCTTCAGGAAAAGGTTTTTCAAAATCATTATCCAGTACATACACATTAATGTTTTCTGCTGTAATGTATAAGTTATCCACCAAAACATTAATGAGTTTTGACTGAGTAACAATTTGATTAATCTTATAGGTATCTAAAATGGTTTGTACCCTTTCTTTTGGCCAGTTAGAATCTATTGGGACATAACAACCTCCTGCTTTAAGTATTGCCAACATTGATTGTATCATACCAGGTGATCGTTCACAAAAAACAGCTATTTTATCTTGTAATTGAACTCCCTTTTTAATGAATAGATGAGCCAATTGATTTGAGGACTGATTTAATGTGTTATAAGTAATCTCATCTCCGGAATAATGTATTGCAATTTTATTAGGATTACTTAGAACTTTATTTTCAAATAATTCGTTTAGGAGGATATTTTCGTTGTAAGGTTTTTGAGTCTTATTATGGGTTTCAACTATTTCTGTTTTCTCTTGATTTGAAATTATGTCGATTTCTGAAATTTTAATCTCAGGAAATTCAAGTATTTGTTGAATTATTCTTTTGTAGTATGATATGAATTGGTGTATTGTTTCTTCTTTGAATAAATCTGAACAATATTCAATCCTAAATTTCATGGGACTAACATCAAAAAACTCAAAAAACAAATCAAACATTGAAGTTTTTCTAGTGTATTCAATCCTTGGATTTATTACTGCATTGCCTATGGATACTGTTCCAGGGATATCCTGTAAAATAAACATATTTTCGAAAACTGGATTTCTACTAGCATCATTCTCTACACCGGTTATGTCAATTAACTGCTCAAAAGGCAATTCCTGATTTTTAAATGCATTATTTACAGTATTCTTAACCTGCTCACTTAAATCCTTAAATGAAAGTTGATCGGTAATAGCTGTATTTATAACTATTGTATTTACAAATAAGCCGATTAAACTATTCACCTCTTTTTTATTTCTCCCGGCAAAAGGAATGCCTGAGTATACTTCCTTACTACCAGAAATTTTATTTAACAAAACAAAGTATGACGTAAATAAGAAGTTAAACAATGACTGGTTCTTACAAAACCCTCTGATAATTTCGGTTTCGCTTTCTGTAAATGATGCATAAATTGACTTTCCTGTATAAGATTTTTTATCCGTTCTAGTAAAATCCGTTGGTAAGTAAAAAGGGTTAAACGAGCTAAACTGCTTTTCCCAATATTGCTTTTGAGACAAAATCTGGTCAGAATTTACATATCGGTTATGCCAGTCAGCATAGTCGACATAACCTATTTTACTATTCGATAAACTCTTGTCCTCATAGGCTGAACTAAGTGCATCAATAAATACAAGTATTGAAAATCCATCACTTATGATATGATGAAGATTTATTGAAAGTGCATACGTGCTTCTATCATATTTAATAAGTTTAATATTGAATAGAGGATTACTATGCAAATCAAAATAAAAGTGAGCACTTTCGTCAATAATCTGAGTTAGCACTTCTTGTTTATTTTCTTGATTTTCAATATCAACAAACTCAAATACCTTGTCAATATCTATCTCTTCAGGAATTCTTTGTTTTGGGATACCATCAAATACTTTAAAAGATACGCGAAGTGCATCATGTTTTTGCAGTACCTGTACTAGGGATTTCTTAAACTTTGATATGTCTAATGTACCATCGATATTGAAATTAGCACTATTATTGTAAGCTATCGAAGCATCTTTATTTTGACATAAATGCCACATCCTCAATTGAGCGGACGACAGACCATAATACTCTTTTTTTGCAATTGGCTTAATTTTATCGACACTCTCCTTTTTGTTTTTAGTTTCTTTGGTAATAAATGATATAAAATCAGAAAAAACCGGATTTGACAACACACAATCTAATGTTAAATCGATTTCAAAAAAGGAATTTATTTCAGCTATAATTTTAATAGCACTTAAGCTATTCCCTCCTATTTCAAAGTAATTATCGTTAATATTAATATCCTTTTTATTAAGAATTTCTTTGCATATTTCCAGAATCTTAATTTCCCTCTCGTCTAATGATTTTTGTACACGATCTTTCTTTTGAAGTATTGTAGGAGCCATTTTCTCTTCCTTAGGTTCTTCAAATGAAAGACTTTCTGTAAGTGTAAAATTCGATCTTAAAAACACGTCGTCTAAAAATAACTTATATTCTTGCTCAGCATTTATGGCATTAACAATTTGCTTTTCCGGATTAATTTCTCTTTTAAGTTGTAGTGCCACCAAGCTCATACTTTGCACTTTTTTCCAACATGAAATAATATTTTTCGCAAGTTCATTATGCTTTTCGGAGAGATTCTTATTAATGTTTGCACCACTGACAACATCACCTAAAATATTATATATTAACTCCTTATACTTAATACTGCGCGTAAAAACAAAATTAATATCATTTAAGGCTTCAAATTTTTGATTCTTGTTTTTAATTGGCTTGCCCTTTATGTTATCAAGTATCTGATTTACAAACTGTATTTCCTTAAATGGGTTTTCTGATAATCTGTTTAAAAAGAAATTGATAAAATCTTTAACTAAACCTTCTTTTGATGTTGTATTACCGGATTTAGAACTTATTCTTATGACAAATGAATTATCCATATACTTCTGGTATGATGAATACATTTGTTCAAGCATTTCAAATGTTATGGAAAATGATTTATAATACTTACCTTCTTCTGCCTTCTCAAATTCGGTATGAGTTGTATCAAGAATGTGATAAATTTTTCGAGTTTTGTCGTAACCTGTAATTAATAATAAATATGGCCATTCTTCTTTTTGATAATATTGTGAATAATGCAATTCTTTCAAATTAACGGTAACCGTTACTGGTGTCTCTTCATCTATTGAGTTTATTATTAATTCATGAATATTATTTACATCGCAGTAATTTGTTTTTAATTCAAATCCTAATTTATCTTCTAAAACGTAACGTATTGCATTTTCAAAATCTGTAATCACCAGTTCTTCTTGCTCAAATCCTAATGTTAGGTATGCTTGTACGGTTTTAACATAGGCATAAAATAATTCCTGATAAATAAAGTCAAATGATGACAAAACTATCCCAACAGGTTTTTCATAACAGGTTAAATTTTCAAAAGAGTACTTGTTATTATCTGCTATTATAATGTTTTTCATTTTCAAGAAATTTTATTGAGTAAACTGTTCTTGATAAAATTATATTTCATTTTGATGAATGGTAATCATATGGTTTGCCGCAGTATGGTTATTTTCATAAGGAAAATATTCGATTGGAATTCCCTTTTCAACATCAATAATCTGCAACGAAAACGAAGTCTGAACATAAAGGTAATTACCGTCTGTTGAAGGAGAAAGTGTTCCTATTAAACAGCTTTTGGGTTTAACTGAACTTTTTACCGGCTTGTGTTGAAGCTCTATTTTTTTTATAGTCTTTAGTGTATCAGCTTCAGCAAAAAAAATGTAATTTGGATATCCCATGGCAGCAATTATTTTCCGCTTTTTATGAACGAATACATGGAAATTAGTCATTCTAAACAATTCCACATCGGAATAGAATCCTAATTCTTTTGGCCCTTCTGAAGTGAGTCTATATTTATAAACTCTAGCATTACCAGTAAATTCTGGCGAATATGGTTTACGTATTAAATCAATAACAGAAGTTGCAACGAATTTAAAACAGTGATTAGAGAAGTATATAATATTTGGATCTGAAGGATCAAATTGAGCATGCGCTGCTACATTAAAATTATCAATAAACCAATGTTTTTTATTGATTAAGTCAAGAATCAGGACTTTGGATGGAATTATATTATTTTCGTTGTCAGGAAATACTCCCATTTCGCATACTGCACAGTAAGTTTTAGTGCTATTTACTACTATATCATGCAGATAGTCAGAAAACAGGCCTTTCCATATTTCTTCTTTCTTTCCTGAAATATGCTCCTTAAAAATGCTAGTACTAACTGGACGAAACGGATCCTCAATTTTTTTTAACGATTCTTTTAATGAGAATGTGGCATGGTAAGAGCAATTCTCATCAAAATCCATCCATTGTTGTGAGCATAGTACAGTATCATCTCCCTGAATATTATGCCTTAAGTACTTTGCGGTTTTATTCTCGCAATCAACCTCTATAAATCCAATATACGACCAAAAGTTAATATAAAATTTTCCGTTGCCTATGTAGTTTACAGTATGAGGTACGGTTGAGAGCATTATGAATTGTAGAAAATTAAATCCATAATGAAATTTTTTAAACAAGTAGCTTAACCGAAAAATTCGATTTTTATTCCCAAGAGCTTTAAAAAGATAATGCAATCCAGGACGAATTATATCCCAATGACTTAGTGCTACACAATAGCATTTCCTGGAATTAAAATTATATAAATAATAAACGTGTTTGCCGTATTTAAAAAATCTTGAGCTCCTTACGGTTGGGATAATAATGGATTCATTATTAAAATAATTGTTATCCCAGTGCCTTTCTTCAAAATGTGCCTTTAATGAAGGATTTAATACCTTGTGATCATTATTCATAGACGGCTAAATTTTTGGCAGCTGTTAACTCTATCTCCATGAGCCATTCAGGTCGGCAAATAGAGGCTTTTACGTAAACAGTTGGTTGACTTTTGAAATGCTTCTCGACAACCCCTTTAACACTCTCATAATCTGTAACATCTCGAATGTATACAATTATTGAGGTGATATCCTGTTCGCTAAAATCAGCTGTTTCAAGAACAGCGATAATGTTTTCGATTGATCTTTCGGTTTGTTTTTTAACATTATTTAAATGCAAAACATCACCATGTTTATTAATACTTGCAGTACCTGAAATGAAGAGAAAGTCGATATTGTTCAGTTTTATTGCAGTTGCCCTCTCAAAGAATACTCCGTAATGATGGGTTGGACACATATTCTCTGGAACATCAATATATCTAATATCTTCTTGTTTTACACCTTCAAGTGCATACACATCCATAAATACACGCGAGCTGTTGGATTCGGTTAAACCTTCGACTCCGGTGCTGGCAATTGTATGCGTATTGCCATTCAATCCTATTTCTTCAAAAAAAGTATTTCTTCCCATAACGATACCCTCATAATCAATATCAATACACGGTGTATATAACCATGTACGATGCACATTATTTGGAATGGTCAGATCATATTTACTGAGTTTAAGATTTAAAGTATTGAATATATTCCAAATCTGACTTTCTGCACTAGTAGTTGCCGTAGAGTTTTTATCACACAAATTATTTATAAAAATATGTTTCAACCTATCATCCGTTTCAACAAACAACATATTTTCATATCGTATTTTACTTCGAACATTATACATACATAATCCCAACATGGCTACTTTAACATTCGAAGCAGGAGGTTGCTCAACTACCGACAAACAGTAATCGGTTTCTTGATTGGATTTATAATGGCAGATATCATCTTTATGATTAACCAGGTCACTTGAAAAAAAACGCTTAAATACGATAGACTCCCTATCAACTTTATATTTACTAAAGATTAAATTTTCTTCATTTTCAATAATTCTTAATTGATTTGATAAATTGTATGATTTTTTAGGAACTATGGAATACCAAAGTTGTATCCAGTTTGAATCATTATATAAAATACTAATTTTTACATTAGAATGTTTTGAATTTAAATCATCATATTTCATCGTTACCAATCAATTTGAAATCAACTTATGATACATTAATGTAGGTTGGAAATCCACTTGTAATCCTCATCTCCAGGGAAATATTTAAGCTCTTAAAGAATAGAATTTAACTAACTGTTATCGCCTATTTGATTATTATATCCATACAAATTTTGCTAACTAATCTGGAACGGGTAACACGGGATGGTAAAACAAATTATTTTTAATTATAAAACCTTTGTAGCAGGCACATTAACTATTCTTTTGATACTCCAATACAAGTTCAAGCACATCCTGACAAGTATTAACTTCAGTTAAATCTACATTTGCAGTAGCTTCAATTGAATCAAAATTAAGTTTTTGGTCCAATACGGTTATTAAAGAAAACATTTTTATTGAATCCAACCCTAAATCATCTCTTAACGACCATGATAGCGAGATGTCTTTTTGCTTTCCTTCAGGAGCAAACTGCACAATTAACTTGATCAATTCCTTTTCTATTTTTTCTTTTTTCATCATATATACCTTAAATTTAAAACCTTACATGCATTTTCATACAGCAGCAGTTGTTTATTAGAATCAGATATTGACTCATGATCACGAAAATAGTCCACCCATTTTTTCTGAGTTCCCAACATGCTATAAATAGGCCAATCAGTACCAAAAAGTATCTTATATGGAATTAACTCCATTATTTTAAATATTTTTTTATTTAAGAGTGCCTTATCATTCCAGTCAAGCTGGAAAGCTGATAAATCAAAATAAACGTTTTCATTATCGGCAGCTAGTTTAATATTGTCTTCAAAATCGGGAAAGGTAATGTGCGCTAATATGAAATTTATATTGGGAAATAGTTTTGCTAGTTTCGGAATCGTATTTTTATAGTCATAATCGTTCTTCATGTCTCCTAATGAATCGCCAGTATGCGACAAAACCGGAATCTTATACGAATTGCAAATTTCAAAGTACTCATACAAGTTATCATGATCAAGTTTATGACCTACTGGCGGATACAACTTCATCCCAGAGAATCCGTGCTTTGTGATGCTTTGTTCAAATAACTGAGTTTTACTTTCTCTTCTGGGATCAATTCCAAAAAACATTAAGAATTCATTGGGATATTTTTGTTTCAATTTTACATGGTGATCAAATATATCCTCAAACAACATATTTTGATCGTTTCTTTCAAATCCCAAGTCAGTCATCAGAACCACCATTTTGTGGATGTCTGCTTCTTTCATTTGGGCAATAATTTTTTTTGCATCTACATCATTTAATGATTGTTTTACTATATTCTTAATAAGAGTTTTATCAAAATTATCACCTATTTCTTGTTTGAGGGAGCCTTCAATTTCGCCAATAATACCATCCAAAAAATAATCCGGATATAAATCGAAAAAAGCCGAGTGGCCGTGCACATCAATAACCATAGCTATGCTTTTAAATATAAATTCTATTTTTTTCTTTATATACTTTTTCTATTTCGTCTCTATTAAGTTTTAGATTTACGTTTAACTGATTATTATCAGTTGAGAAAGGCTCTTCAGCATGTATAAAGCTTGTTATTCTCATATAATCAGCAACATCTTTATTAGACTCATTTATTAACTCTTTAAGTTTATTTTGAGCTATATCTTTATCAACTGTAACCAAAATACAAGACAACCTATCCTTATCGAAACTTAATACGCATACTTGTTTAATTATATCCGAAGATTTAAGTTTATTCTCAAAATGGCTTGGATGAATTTTCTCTCCGTTTGAGAGGGTTATAACATCAAGTAATCTTCCTTTTAGAAATAAAAAAGAGTTATTATCGAAATAACCCACATCGCCGGTTGCAATATAGGCGCCAACCCCACAATTCAGGTCTGTATCTAATTTATCCTCTCCATAATCCTCATATCCATCATGAATACTACCATCATTTAAAACAAGAACCTGCCCGTTTTCATCAAGTTTAGCGTCTCTGTTTTTAAATAACGTACCAACGCTTCCTATTTTCTCTTTACCGGGATAGTTAATAGAAATTAATCCACATTCGTTCGTTCCATATGCTTCATAAAGGTTTATTCCTGCCAATTTAAAAAACAGCAACACTTTTTTATTTATTGGTGCTGAACCTGTAATCATAAACCTGATATTTCCACCAAATATCATCCTTATGGGTTTAAATATTTGTTTTCCTAGGTAACGACTTAAAAAATTGGGAAGGATTGGATACAAGAAACTATATGTTTTAAATAGGCCTAACTTTAATTTTGAATTTCTAATTTGAATTACAAACGAATTGTATATCATTTCGAACAATAATGGAATTCCCTGAAGAATGGTAGGTTTAGACAATGCAAGAGATCTGTTTAATTCGTTAGAATTGCAAATTGCCATATTAAAGCCATAATATATAGCCCCATAAATATAGGTTTTGCAGGCAAGAACACTTAATGGTAGAAATATCAGAACTTTATCTTCAGAATAAAAAGAGAATATTTCATTTATACCAGTCAGTAAATCCTGCAACCCTTTGGGCTTTATTCGAAGTGCTTTGGGAGAACCAGTAGTGCCTGATGTAAAGGTTACTGAAAAAACATCCAGCTCATTAAAATGCTTTTTTAATGGGATTTGACCTTGCACTCCTGAAATTGTTTCCAGCAAATCCTCTATATAAATTACTTTTTCGTCATTTTTTTTATCAATGTATTTTTTATGTACAATTAATAAATCGAGATTATACTTATCTATAATTGTATCTGATTGTTTAGAGAAATAGGTTTCATGAAAAAGAACCGAAATCCAACCACCAACTAAACACGTAATATCAATTACAACATATTCATATGAATTTTCAGCCAATATCCCAATTTTAGCCCCCTCTTTAATATGTTTTTCTTTCAAGAAATTATATAACCTTACAATGTCGTCATAAAGTTCCTTAAAGTTCTTTTTTATAATTTTTTTTCGTTCATAGAATTCAATCGTTCTTTTAGGGTGTTCGATAATGTATTGTAAAACATTATTTAAGGACAGACTCATAATTAAATTTAGTGTTAGTGTAATCCATATGAAATGCTTTTTTCAATACGCTTATTGTTTTTCATAGCAATTTCAAAAGCATCTATCAATAATTCAATTTCTTCAGAAGTATTATAAACATTTGGCGATATGCGGATAAAATCACCCCTCAAAGCTATGGTAATTGATCGTTTAATTAATTCGTTTTTTAAGGTATCAAGATTTAAATGTTTTGGTATTCGTAATCCTATAAGGTGTTTACTTCGATGTTTGGCATCTTCAATCCAAAACCCCAAATCTAGCAGCCTATCAATATGCTTATTAAATATCCTACCACAATAGTCTTGAATTGATTCTACCGTCCATTTGTTTACCTGCTTAAGCCCATCCATTAACATTGGAAGTAAGATAAAATTTGAAAACTCACCAACATTATAGCGTTGTGCTTTGGGCATATAGGAGTCCTGATAATTCAATATTTTTGAAAAATCATCGCTATTTAATCTATTAATCCAATTCTCTTCAATAGGATCACCATCATCAAATTTTTCACCAAAATAACCCAATGCCATACTCATTGGACCAAAAAGCCATTTATAGGAAGTAAGTATAAGTGCATCAGGTTTTATTTCAGCAATATTAAACGGTAAAGCTCCAACACTTTGGGAGCCATCAATTATTAATAAAGCCCCTACTTCGTTAGTTCTTTCTCTTATCTTTTTAAGGTTAAAAATTGTTCCACAAGTCCAATGAACATGACTAATACAAACGGCAATGGTATTTTTATCAATACTTTCCAGAATTGCCGTATTCCACTCCAATGCCCGGTTTGGTGTGTTTGTATCAACAGGGTCGATTATCTTTAACTCACAACCGTATTTTCTGGATGCTTTTACCCATGGATAAAAATTGCTTGGGAACACCTTATCATTCGCAATAATATTGCTCCTACTATTAGTAGGCTTAAGGTTATTGGAAACAATACTCATACCATAAGAAACAGATGGAAGAATCGCAATTCTTTCGCTATCACCCAGTTTCAATATCTTGGAGTATTCTTTTCTTATGTCATTTGCCAATCCAAAAAAATCGTCTACTTGTAAATTCTGTGGATTTACCTTCTTGTTAATACCCAAAATACCTGCTTCTACTGACGATTTTAACGATGGACTCATTAAAGCACAATTGAGATAAATATCTTCTGGATTTAATTGAAATAAATCCTTCATACAAGATAATTCCTTGAACATAGTACTATATTTTTAAATATTGGATTCCGCTTGCAGCACCGCTAACCTTATTCATACAAGTTTATGTTCTATTTTTCGAGAACTATTTCATACTGATGCTTGGTCTTCGTGCCATCGATTAATAATTGTGCAATGTGATCGGCCGGATTAATATTTGTTATATTGTAAAATCCTTGAAAAAGTGGACAAATATTAATTTCAAGTACAACATATTGATTGGTTTGTGAATCTTCAATTAAATCAATTCCAGCAATATCTGCATTTACTGCTCTTTTTGCTTTTAATGCAGTTTCAATAATATTATCGTTTAATTCGCACTTTGTTGCCTGCCCTCCGTATGTAAGATTTGTTTTCCATTGGTCAGGAGCTGGATATCTGTATATTGCACCAATTACTTCGTCTCCAACTACTATCACTCTTATATCTCTTTTAGCCTTAATGTATTCCTGCAAATACACAGGTGTATCACTATCTCCGAGAACTTCCACACAATTATATAATCCTTTAGCACTATCGGCTAAAATAATTCCATGTCCTCTTCCGCCAATGTATGGTTTTAGTACCAATGGGTAATTCAAATTATGCAAATGTGCATAAGCCACTTGTGGGGAAGAGAAAAAATAGGTCTTTGGAGTAGGCACACCATTTTTCACTAATAATTGGCTCGTATGAATTTTATTATGACATTGCTGGATTGCATTACATTTATTAAAAACATTTTCCTCATTAAGTTCTAATGAATTTAAAATGAGCATTCCGGTTTTCATAAACGGTCGTTCAACTCTTCCCAGTACTGCATGATATTTTTGAATTGAATTGGATGTTATTATTTCAGAATAGTTACTTGAATTAATTTTCTGATAATTAAACCCGTTGTTTTTGATAGACTTACATATTTGATTTACCTCCCACCCATCATAGTTTGAGGTAACAATACCAATTAAATTTTCCACTTTTATTCCTTTGTACTTTATTGTATAATATTGTTTTGTCGGAGTGACTTTATTCTTGTAATTCCATTAACTTAATGAAGTTTGCGTTTAGGCTCCAAAAGCAAATTATTTTAACTTTTTACTAACTCCTTACGATCTTCACTAGCCAGAATATTCTTTATTCTACTAATTTCAACATCTATTTTCTGAACAATAAATTCAGCTTGTTCTTGCAGCTCATGGAATAAATCCGTGTGCAGATAGATCGCTTTGTTGTCCACTTCAAAATGACCAATCTTGTTTGTTGTTAAATCAACAGTATCAATAGCCACATTATCTCCATGTACTACAAGTAAATCTTTACCACCTCTTGCAATATTAGATATAAAATTTGTTGTAATATTTCTTGATGTATAACTGGATTTTGCTCTTCGCCCTT
The DNA here is from genome assembly GCA_050290065.1 of Marinilabiliaceae bacterium. GTDB lineage: Bacteria > Bacteroidota > Bacteroidia > Bacteroidales > Marinilabiliaceae > Saccharicrinis. The sequence continues at coordinate 3,530 of JBNKGY010000065.1, read as the reverse complement.
CAATTGCGGCAAACTTTCCGTTATAAACCATTACCCTTAAATCATACCGGTAGTTTTTTTTGTCATCAGATTCAAATAGTTTTGTTTCAATAAATTCTTGTGCAATAAAGGTTTCACCCTCTTTCATTAAACTTACTATTCTATTCAACTTATTTTTATTTGCTGTTGATTCTAATTCCTTAAAGCCATCAATAAAAAAAATATTATTACCGCCATACCCCTTATTTGGCTTTAAAACAATATTTTTCTTTTGACTTGAAAGTTCATACAGCGCTGCAAAAAGTGAATCTAAATCGTTGCAGACAAATGTTTGGGGCATTGCTATTTTATTTTCATCAACATACTTTGATAATAAATTATACACGGCATGTTTACTGTTCACCAAGTTCCTTACATTATGGTCATTAACTATGGGCTGTTTTATTGATACATTGGGAAAGTTAAAATTCCTCTTAAAAACTACGTCTGGTATCTCATTTGTTTTTTTTATATACAATATATCGTTCCTTATTTCAACATCGCTTGGAATAAACCATTTGCACCTTATACCATTATCAGCGAATATCTTAATAAGAAAATCAATTTCTTGACGAATAGCCTTTTTAAGGTTTCTGCTTTTGCAAATAATAGCCACAAACAGATTGTTTCGTCTATCTAAGTCAAATTCTCTAAACTTGGTAAAAGTCTGTAATAATCTTGATAAATGGTTTATTTCTGCAAATCGGCTTTCGCAAGGTGCCTGCATTTGCCATATTTTCTTTTTAAGCTCTATAAAATATGGTGCTAAAGGGCAATCATTTGCTTCAATAAACACAGCTTTATCATTTTTATCAATAACAAAGTCTACAGCAGCATATAAATAATTCTTTACCATTTAGTACTTGTTATAAAATGATGAATGAAATCGTGATTAGTTGTAATATTGATAAATATCAACAGGCAGTTTTTTTCCTTGCTCTTTTAGATCAATTAATACTAAGTCCATAGATATATTAGTATTATTAGTGCGAAAAATACTCCTGTCTTCAATTAGCTTATTCATTTGATGCAGGTAGCTATCAATCATATATTTTTTTTCTTTGTCTTTTCTTAAAACACTAACATGTTTTGCATTAACTTCATAGACTCCCTTTGATTTCCATGTTTTATGAAAATTCTCTCTATATTCTTCGTGCCTATTAGTGTTAAAGGCAACATCGGCTAAATCTGATCCTTCTTTTAGAACAAATTGATGCCGAAGGGTTAACATCGGTTTCAATTGTCTTAGTTCTGCATTTTTGCGTATTATCTGTATGGATTTAACAAGGTCTTCCAGATTCTCTGTAGGATAATTATAAAACATTAACATTTTGTTAATTATGCCTACTCTACTTGATTCATGAATAATTCTCTGAACTTCATTAACATCAGTTCCCTTTCTCATATCACGCATTACCTTTTGAGAACCTGTTTCCAATCCCCATTCGATTACCCTATTTCCTCCTTCATACCAGGTTTTGAATGTTTTCTCATTAAACTCACTATCAAGTCTGCTCATATTCATCCATCGAACATCTAATTTTTCTTTCAATAACGTTTTGGATAACTTATTACCAAATTCAGGGCTTAAGGCTTCATCAATAAATATAAAATATGATTTACCGTATTTTTCTGTGATTTCCTTAATTTCCTGTACTACATGGTCTACTTTCCTTGATGAGTAATCATTACCATATGAATTCCAGTGCATACAGAATTTACATTTTGACCACAAACAACCTTTGGTTGCTATGATTTGAAACGTATTAAAGATGTACTGATCTAATGGGAACCCCTCATAATCAGGAATAATGAAATCACATATTGGTTTATTATACAGCTCATTCTTTATTACTGCGCCATTGTTGCGATAGATTAAATTCTTTATTTCACTTAACTCTTGGTTAGTGCGGTTTTCTAGCTTTATTAAGTCATAAAGAGCATCTTCCCCTTCTCCTACGATTAAATAATCTATCCATTTATTATTATCTAGGTACTTCTCCATATTAAGTGTTGGATCTGATCCTCCAACAACTATTTTCCCTGAATAATTTTTTCCTAGTATTTCGCCAAACCACAAGCTAAATTCAACCTGCCGCTCAAAAATGGATAATCCTACGAGCTTTGGTTGTTCGGTACAAATATCATCGATTAACTTCAATGTTTCTAAATAAATAGACTCTTCTATTTTGTTTTCTTTTAAACACTTACCATAGTATACAGATAAAATAAAGTAGAAATAAAAATATTCATTAAGGGCAAAAATGGACTCAACGATTTCTAGTGTTTCTTTATCTGTTAAGTTTTCATACTCCCTTGATTGCATAAGGGTTTTAACCTGCTCTAGTTTTTTAAAGGAATAGTTCTCCTCTATCTGATTCAGAGTAGTTAAAAACTGATTTATTTTGCCGTAAATAATTGAATTATTCAGGTTTAACCGTAAGAACAACGGAAGGATTTCATTTTTGAGCTTATACAGCTCTGTCGCTGTTAACAGAAAATCATTAAATATCATATTTTGATCTACCTGTTTTACATTGCAATCTTTTTTTCTCAGGTAGGATGTTAACACAGGTAAACATAATGAGGGTCTGTCAATAACTTTTGACGGAAGTGATAATAGAATAATATCTGGATTCATTCTTTTAATTGATAGGTGTGTGTAATTGTTTTTAGGAGTTTTTTTTATGCATATCAAGAATATTCTTAAAATTGCAATGCTGGCTATCGCCTTCTAATATGGAATGACAACCCGTACAGAGGCAAACATGCTCACATTTTTTACATACATCTTTATATTCATCCAGAATAACTTCTGAATCACAATGCATGCATAATTTAGAGGTATTATTGGTATAACATTGCTCACTTTGAGAAATTCCGCAACTGAATAAGGGGATTATATTACCGTCTAAGGATTTGTTCACTTTTTGCCTAAAGTAAAAATTCAAAAATCCGCATGGTCCCTGCAGAAAAGATTGGCTATCATCCATATCTAAGAATTCTGACACCTCCTTATCGAAATGAGGCAAATTGTCTATCTTAGCTTTAGGATTAATATTTAGATATGGACGAGGCACATCAAGTGATGTGTCATATGTATATACTATTTTACCTAAATCAATTAAATCTGATAAAAAGTCTGTGTTCTCCTTTACATAAAGAAATATATTATAATTAAGTGCAACTTTATCGCATAGTTTGCAATGTTCGATTATTTCACCAGCAATTTTCCTTTTTTGAGTTAAATTTATCGGCACAAGGCTTTCAATAACTGAATCTGGTATCATTACATTTAAAGTTATTCCTGGCCTGTATTTATCATGAGCATTAATTAAATTAATTAATTCCTCGTTTATTAAATTTGATGCTACAAACACTGCTATTTCAGGGAAACGACTGCTATAACTAACTGTTATTTTTTGAATCCTGGTAATTATTTCCTCAATTACAGTATGTAATTCTTTTTGATTGCCAAGAACATTAAGGTTAAACTGCAACTGATAAGTTGT
>JBNKGY010000064.1:0-18468 GCA_050290065.1 Marinilabiliaceae bacterium | reverse complement strand
GCCTATATAATCATTGATTATATGAGATAAATCCAAATTTTTATGTCGAACTCAGTCTCCCTAGAAGCAAAATTTTTCCTTTTAAGGGAACACATAAAATAACAACTGGCTGATAACCTGCACGATGATATATTTATGTCTAAAGTAGATTAATAGCGTCCAACTTATCAAAATATTTCTGAATATTAATAATATCATCCAATGAAAATTCAAACAAAGCTATTAGCAATAATTAGTATGGCGTTTATATTAATATCGGTAACCAGCATTATTATTAATAATCTTAACCGAAACCAATTTAACTTTTTTAAGAATAAGCAAGCCCTTCAGTTAAGTATAAATTTAATATCACAGATTAATAACAATTCAGATTCTCTTAATGAATGGGTAAATGATCATTCAAATGACAATGCAATTTTGAATCTTATTAAAAATCCTGAATATGAGGATTCAACGATATTAAACAACAATATTATTGATGCAATTGGTATTTTCAATCTCAATAAAGAAAGCTCCTATCTTAAATCTATTAATTTAGATTCCAAAGCATTTGCAAATATCATTTGTAATACTCCCATCTTCAATATATTGAATAAAGAAAAACATTTTCATACTTTCATGTTTTCTGATTCTCTATTGATTGAAGTTGCAGCCACAGGCGTTTTTTCAACAAGTAAAACAAACAGGCAATCTACTTTACAGGGATATTTATTGATAGCACGTGTTTGGAATTCTCATATTATTAAAAGTATGGAGTATCTAACAAATTCTAAGATATCAATAGTAAAAAATAAAGAATTAGAAAAAGGTTCCCGTTCTAATACTATAACTTCTTTTTTGCCAATTAAAGATTGGAATGATAAAACAGTATGTTATATCCTAACGGAAAAAAAACTTGATATTCTTAATATTTATCAGACAGTAAAATCAAACCTATTTATTGTTAGTAACATAACTTTAGCATTACTAATTATAATTGCTTTCTCTGTAGTTTTTTGGGTGAATATACCTTTTGCATTTTTAGAATTTATTATTCACAAAAATGATAATCAGAAAATTCCTTTATTAAAAAAGTTTGGAAAAGAATATAGACTTTTAGGATATTTGACCGAAAAACTAAATGTTAAAAATGTACAGATTACTAAAGAAAGAGATAAGGCTAACAAGGAATTCGAGAGACTTAAATCTGGATTTTTATCGATTACAGATCATGAAATTCGTACGCCACTTAATGCTATATTAGGATTTGGTCAACTTATAAAATCAAACCCTAACAAAGCGAAAGAGTATGCGGAACTAATGATTGAAAGTGGAAAGCATTTACTAGATCTTTTTGAAGAAGTAAATGAATTGGCAACACTTGAACAAGGTATGATGACACAAGTTAAACACGCAGTATTACTGGGTCGTGTTTTTGATGAAAACAAAGATGATTTGACTGCACTGCTGGATATTTCAGGAAGAAAAGATTCTATTGAACTTGTTTTCAAACCCAGTACATCCTTATCTTCTGAATACATTATGGTTGATAGAGATAAAATAAATCGCATATTAAAAAAAATATTTAAGAATGCAATTAAATATACTATTTCCGGTAGTATTGAATTTGGATATTATTATGAAATGCCAGGTAAATTGACATTTTATATTAAAGATAGCGGTATTGGCATTCCTAAAGATCAATATCACTTAGTTTTTGATTCATTCCGTCAAATAGATGACTTTTCTATTTCACGATGTTATGAAGGACTAGGTATAGGTCTATCTATTTCAAAGCAAATTACAGATGTATTATTAGGAACATTAACATTTGAATCTGAACCTAGTTTAGGAACTACATTTTATCTGAAAATTCCAATTGAATTATCTAATTAAAGCATTTTTTAAAAATATTTGTATACGCATCAATTAGAACTACTTGAATTTATCATCAACATGAGATTTTAGGTCATTATATTTGGACTATATTCAAAATGGTAATACAATGCCACATTAAAGTATGCCAATGTTTTAAATCGACTCACAGGCTAATTTTTAAAAATGTTGGAGTAGCTTAATGAAGATAGGATTGAGTTATATAAAGATATACCCCAATGACTATGTCCACACTAATTGAAGGAGTTTTTCTATTGTGATACAGAGAGTTGGATTCTTTGATTGGTGCCCAAATGACAAATATTTGAGAGTATAAAAATTTTATCGGAAGCACTTTGTCTCCGTTCTGTAAGTTTGCTAATTTTAGCTTGTTCCAACGGCGAAAGAAGAAAAATATCAATCTTTAACTAATCTGTTTACAAAAAATATTTTGCCACTGTCCTGTAATATTTAGATGAATAAACTTTTAAAAAGCAAGAAGGGGGGAGGTCCAAAGTGTCCAAAATATTCAATTAAAATATTTGAGTAGGTTAATCAATTGTGTATAAAAAGCCCCCCTAATTTCCTTGTCAGTAGGAAAAAATGGACCGGAATACAATAATGGACTTTGCTCTGTTCCACTGCCAGCGATTAGATAAGAGTCCAAATATCAACGTTGCTCAATTGATGCACCAAACAATAACTGTCCCTTATCAGAATAATTACAGTAGCCATAATAATTGGCACCCATTTTAAACTGTTTCCATTCAAAAATACTAGATGTTCCATTATCAATGAACCCCGATCGTCTGGTATCCTTACTCATACCATAATCTGCATAATTCTGAAGGTGAAAACCCATTTTATCATTAACCTTTGGAGTCAATGTAAAATCAAAATGTATTTTGTCATTTATTAAATTTGGCTGTACAGGTAGACTGTCAACATTGGTATACTCTCCTGAAATTGTATTATAAAAATTACGTCTATGATGGCGGGTGCTAAACGCCATGTTGATTAGTTCATTGTTAAATTTAAAACCAAAGTCATAGTTATTCTTAAATGAAGATTTTTTATAAGTTCCAGGAAGTGTTTCTGACTTGCTGTTTTCAATTGTAACATCAAATGACTGCCCTTCTGTATTGGAAAAACGTCCAAATGCCTGAAAATAGCCACCTTTTGGTGTTTTGTGACCAGTAAAACCCTCAAGGTTAATTTGTCCATAATTTCCAATTCCTAATTTAACCCTGGATCCTTCTGTATCATTTGTAATTACACTTACAACACCCGAATAGGCACTGTTGCCATATATACTGGCTCCAGGTCCACGAATAACCTCAATTTTTTTTACGTTATCCAATGCCAATGCATAGTCTGGTTCAAAATTGTCGAGATTTGGCTCGTTTAAGGAATGCCCATCGCGCATAAATAAAATTTTCTGGTTTGTCGTTCCAAAAATACCACGCACAGAGACTAAATTCTCATCGTCATTTTGCAATGGGAAACAACCAGGTACCAAGGTCAATGCTTCCTGTAAGGTTTGAATACCCAACGATTTAAGTTGCTCTTGAGTGATAACAGTAACAACACCAGGTACATTTGTTATTTTTTGTTTATTTAATGTAATCGAGATTATAGTAACTTCGACATTCATTAAATCTTCGAGTGACATAAATTCTAACTGATCATTTGCTTCTTTATTTTCTTGTGCACTCAGGTTAATAGCTATCGCTAAAAATAGAAACCAAAAAATCATTGAATAAAATTATCGAATGGTTTTCACCGCGATCCACATCTTATCCTTTTTGTCTGTTTTTCAAGTTAATAAAGAATATACTTATGTTTGTTATTGCTTTCTTATTTTGGTATACCAGACCACTTTATTATTACCAGATCAATATAGTTTAGCTAATAAGAAGCTTTTGCCAACTTGAGGAGTTTATGGTCAATCGTTAGCGAACGAGACGAAAATGCCTGTTCATTCAATTCAAAAAGAATTTTACCGTTGTTTTGGATAAGATTTATTGCAGCTCCTTTTTTGGCCATTCCTTTCTTTTCACATATGATTACAGTACAAACCGAAGAAAGCATTGAATTTACAGATCCAAAAAGACTGTTTTTATCTTCAGAAACGAATAAAATATTGCATTGAGTAACATCGTCAACATCGATAAACTTTTTAACCAAGACATCGTGATTAGCAACTTTTTTTTGGGAACCCAAATTATTAAGTTCATCAATGATAGGAGAGTTGCCTAAAACACCAATCACAAAATCACCGGTTTGATTTTCGGGACACCAGTTGATATATTTGGTAAACTGATAAATAAAAGCACTTTTTACTTTGTCAATTTGACCATACAAAACGGATGATATGAGCATTATTCCCGCAAATGTTACTAAAGTTTTTTTCATTTAAAATAATTTTGATGTTAATAAAATATCAATAGATTAGCACAAATGACACACTTATTGCTATTATACAAAACACATATATTAAGTTCAGGAGGGTACTTTACTATTCGTTCACACTCTTAACAAATTTTTAAGGGCGCAAAAGTATGTTATCATACACATGTGTAGCAAATCCATAGGTACTACAAAACTTGTACATCTTCACTTTTTTGCCTATTATAGGCTAAATTCATTGTAATTAACAAGGATTATGCACATAACCAGTCTGATGTTTTTTGAAGATAATTATAACTCTGCGAACAACTTTTCATACATATATCAGAAAGTAGCATTTAAGGGATTAAACGCACCACTTAAACCGCTGAATTTTTACGGATTTTTACACAAAGAGAAGAAACTGTTTAAATTTTATCTTTCAGGTAATTTTGAGGTATAAGCTTTGCTTTTATTATGACTTTTCAACAAATAATTTCATTCATTCCAATTCCCAAAAGGGAACTTTAACAGCTTTCTAGTTTAACTCAAGTGATTTTTTATCTATAACTTTTTTTTAATAACGTGTACACTATTGCAGCAATAAAAAAAAGGGTTTTCCTGATTTGATCCTTCGTATTATCACGCCATAAAAATATACTGTGATAATTACGAATATTCATTCAATATTTACATTCATTTGAGGCACATCAATTTATATATTCTATTTATAAAAGGGATGAAACATCTTTCTATCGAATAACTACTAAGATGATAGTTAATGAAGTAAAGCCATAATTTTATGTCGAACTCTGGTTAATGATTTGATTTACAATCACATGCAATCATTTCATGAAGCACCAATTAGTAACTTTTTAAATTCTTATTCCTTATACAAAGGAATGGATTCTTTTAATCAAATTTTACTTCAATGTTAACTTATCTATACCCCTCAATTCATTATAAAGTCGTTCCTTAAAAGCCTCAATTTTGCGTCTTGAATAAACTTAATATCTCTAAAATTATTTAATGTTATCCTCATTATATAATTGGAACCTGCAAAAATGTTTGTTATTGAATATTTAGTTTGAGAATACAAAAGATAAGGATTCCGAAGTTTTTAACTCTAGAACTATAGTAGTTGGTATATGACAATTTCAAAAACAATTGCATTGATATATTTTTGTTTTATTGTAAATAACCAATTATACATTACCACAATTATTAAAAAACTCAACGGGAATGCTAAATGAAAATGTACTTCCAACACCTGGTTCTGAAATAAGGTTCAGCGAACCTTTTAATACTTCTACTATCTTTTTTGATATAGCTAATCCTATGCCAATGCCTCCAAACTTACGGGTAGATGAATCGTCAACTTGTCGAAAAAAGTCGAAGATAATATCATGTTTATCTTTTTTAATGCCTATTCCAGAATCTTTTACGTAAAATGTTAGCCACCCCTCAGAATCAGACAAGATGCCAAATTCAACAAAGCCGCTTTCGGTAAATTTAACGGCATTTTTAAAGAGATTGATGAGTACCTGGTTAATTTTACTTATGTCTGATGTTATTGATTGTGAAAGCAATTGTTCATTTGAATTGCACAGTACCTTAATATTATTATTTTTCCCAGCCTTATGCACAATCTCTGAAAGTTCCAGGCTATTTTCCTCAAACAGATCTTTTAAAACAAATTTGTTGTTTCTTATTGATATCATTGACTGTTCAGCCAATGCTAGGTTTAAAATATCTTCAAACATTTCAAGTAAATGATTACTACCCCTTAAAATATTGTCAATATATTCTTCAGCATTCACCGGATTCATTTTAATTAATTGGCTGAAACCGATAATTTGGTTTAATGGGGTACGTAGTTCATGGTTCATAGTTGCTAAAAATGCTGATTTGAGACGATCACTCTCAACAGCTCTTTCTTTTTCTTTTATCAACTCTTGTTCAACTTTTTTTCGTCGTGTCATATCACGAACTGTACCAACACTACGTAATGGAATACCCTTATCATCGTAATAGGTTATTCCGTGTTCTGATACGTATTTTATACGTCCATCGGGCAAAAGCAACCTATGATCCACATCATATGAATTTCTGTTTTGAACTGATTCACGATAGGCTCTATCTACTAATTCACGATCGTCAGGATGAACTCTATCAAAAAAGGTTTCATATGTTACACCCATTGTTTCAGGGTTTATTTCAAATATTCTGAAAACCTCTGCAGACCATTCCAGAGTATTTGTAGTAATATCCAGTTCCCAACTTCCTGACTTACCAATTCTTTGAGCTTCCTCTAGAATAGTTTGTTTTTTTAGTAGCTCAGTTTCCATCTTCTTACGTACTTCAAGCGAATTGGCCAGTTTTAAATTACTATAACTAAGACTCCCAAGTATTCCAGCAAAAAAAGAAAGGAGCGACATTAAGCTCTCTATTTCTTCGTGGCTAACCCGGGGTACTTTAGCAAGAGATGTAAAATAATCTACTGCATTATAACCATAACGAAGGGCCTGCTTAACAAAAACATCTTCTTCGAATTCTTCGTCATCGTAAAAAAATTGTCCAAGGAATAAGTTTCCAAGATGGTTGCCTCCGATAATTATTGGGGTGGCAATATCTACCATATTATTTTTACAACGATAACGTTTAAATCTACCTTCTGAAATATTCTTGCTAAGAATAGTATCGCTTTCGATACACAATTTACATGAGTCGGGGTGTGCCCTGTGAAACTTGGTACATACTTCTTGCCAAGCTCCTTTGGCTAATACCTTTCCTTTTGTATCTATCACCCCTAATGCTATTCCTGATATTTTACAGAATTTATCTACTAGTTCTTGAACAATATCCAGATCTAGTATATCGGAAAGTTCCAATTCTTGAAAATTAATATCTGGTGACATCACTGAATCAAGCTTCTTTCGAACCTGTTGTTCGCTTTCGATTACGGCAATTTCGCCTTGTTTACGACGGGTAACATCATGCATATAGCCGTACCAAATCATACTATTATTTTTATTGGAAAAAGGTGTTGCATTTATTTCAATCCATCGTTCTCCTTTATTTGAATGACTAATGCGAAATTCTATATTTAATGTGGTTAAGTTTTTCGAAGATTCTTTTGCTTTTAACTTTAAAACTTTTAAATCTTCAGTATGAATGAGTGATTCAATTTTATTAATATCATTTTTTACTTCTTCGAAGCTTATGCCAATAACATCAGTAATACCTGCACTGGCATAAGACATATAAAGTTTTCCATCAGTTTTGTATCCTAAAGTGAAAAAGCATCCTGCAACTACATTGAAAAATTGGGTTTGGCGTTGTTCCATTACAGCACGCTCTTGTAATGTTTTTATAAGTTTTTTATGCTGTGTAATATCCCGTCCAATAGAAAGTACACTTTCAACTGAACCATCCACACCAAACTCAGGAACATGAATATTTTGTGTCCATAATTCTTTCCCATTCGGGTAATTATACAATACTTCAATTACATCTTGCTTTCCTGTTTTTAACACATTTTGAAGACTCTGTAATACTTTATTACTTTCCTCTGGTGAAACAATACCCCCATCAGCAGGCGTTTTACCAAGTAATGATGTAATTGGAATTTTTCCAACCTGCTCCACGACTGGATTCACATATACTCTGCGACAATTTCGATCATATCTGTAAATAGGGTCTGGTGCGTTCTCTGCTAAGGCTCTAAATTCTTTTTCACGCTTTTTAAGCTCTCTCATCAAACTTTTTTGCTCAGAAATATCTCTGGTAACCCCAATGATTCCAGTTGGCATAAGGTTGTCATCGCGTAAAAAAGTTCCGGTGATCTCAACCTCTACAGTAGAACCATCTTTACGATATTCTTCAACTTCAAGAGTTACATGTCTTGACGGATTAACATCCTCTTTACTTTCCAGATTAAGCTGATCTGCTAATGTTTTTTGGACCAGATATAATGAATCTGGAGTAAAGATTTGTTCAATGGAGAGATCCATTGCCTCTTGGACTGTAAAACCAAGTAATTTTTCTACAGAAGGACTAATATATTGAGGATTAAAATTAAGGTCATATAAAGTGATAACATCAGCTGCATTTTCGGCAATAAGGCGGTATTGCTCCTCTCTTTTACGCAATGTTAATTCCATTTTCTTTCGTTCTGAAATATCATTTGAAATAGTCATAACACTCTGGATATTACCGTCTTTATCAAATTCAGGAATAATCCGAAAATTAAAACACCTGCTAACATTATTGATATCAATCCATTCTATATCCTTTTCAGCCAATTTGCCAGTTTCAAAGGTCTGTTTGAGTAGTTCTCTAAGAGATGCAACTTCCTTTGGAGGAAGAGGTGTCATTTCCTCAAAATCAATATTTAAGGCATCATTTTCATTTAACCCCGTTAATTCGTAATATTTAGGATTGGCATAAATACGACAGAAGTTACGATCATAACGTGTAATAATATCGGTAGAATTCTCAACTAATGAACGGAACAATTGTTCGCTTTTAAAAAGTTCTTGTTCTAAAAATCTTTGTTTAGTAACTAAGATTGAAATGCCAATAATATATTCTACCTTGTTACACTCATCTTTAATTGGTACATATTTAATTAAGAAAATATCATTATGGTATGCAATCTCAAATTCGACTGTTTCTTTTAAAGCAATTACTTGTCTGAACTTTTTCACAATTTGCCTTATGCATCCATTATCCTGTTTTTCATCAAAAGGTAGGCTGATCAGATCTTCTGACACCCATGACATTGCTGTAAATGCACGATTAATTTCAATGATATTGAATTTTCCATCATCTAATACTTCAGTAAAGAACAAACCCTCAGTTGAGTTTTCGAAAACAACATTAATTCTTTTTAAGCGTTCATTTATTCTACTTTGATTAACTTGCAGTTCTTGAGCCTTCTTTTGTTCCGTAATATCTTCAATTTGCGACACATAAAACTCAGCAAAACCATCATCCATTCTTGAAACTGAGGTTGTTAATCTACACCACACATAATGCCCTTGTTTATGCTGATAACGCTTTTCAACCTGCATAAAAGGGATATCATCATTTATCAATTTCTGCGCCAATTCTAAATTACCAGTTAAGTCTTCTGGATGTGTCAATGCCTGAAAAGAAGTATTCAGTAATTCTGGTTCTGTATAACCCAATATTCTACATAAAACCGGGTTAACACTAATCCATCGTCCATCGATGGATAAAAGTGCCATACCTGTGGCTGAAAATGTGAAAGCCTGTTGAAACAATTTATCATTGTCAATAATATTAAGCTCACGATTCTTCACATTGATTTCATTGTTATTCATGTTATATTGATACCTTAACTTCATTTACCTTGGTGGATTTCCAGTTAAACATTTTCCTTATGAGCATCATTTCAATTACCGATATATTAACCTGAGTTCGACATGAAATTTTGGATTTATCTCATATAATCATTATGTAGGTATTCGATAGAACTATGTTTCAGACCGCTTATAAATAGTGAGATTCAACTGAAAATTATAAAATAATAGCGGGCTATTTTGAATAATTTTCAGAAAGGAGATCGCTGTTTAGTTCCTGATTATTGCTGCGTTCAGCATAATCAAAGTAAACTTTGCTGCTACATTCACTTATCGCAATAATTATAAGCGAAAACTCTCATGCTTTGCATAAAAAACTGATCTACTTCGTTAAATTTATCGAGCTAGCCAGCTAGCCCTGCAAAATTTGCCTTGTATATCAGTCTTTTATGTCAATCTGAATTCTAAAATTTTAATCGAATTCAGGTTATTAATATAATTTGAAAGTGAAGTTCATTATCAATATTCATCATTCATTAAACTTTCAACTCACCATAGAGAAGTCTCAATTTAATTAATAAAACACTTCCGTTTATCTCCTATCATTTTGATTCGGAAAATTTTATTCTAATATTAAATAATACAAATGCATGCGATACAAAGCCATATTAACTCCTTACCTTGGTTTATTATAATCTATAGTAGCATCTTGATACCCCCCTGGCCTTTAAGGTTGAATTATAGGTCTATTTTATGCTTTAACCCATAATATAAATTAGATAATATATTAACGAAGCTCTAAAACTATATCTGGATTTAATGGATATAATGTTAGCCCACAACCAGAAATAAAAATGCCAACAATTAATTTGCTGGCATTTTTTATTTTATTTTAAAATTTTATTATTCTATAACTGTTGTCCATCCATGTACATCAGGTTCCTCACCATATTGAATTCCTCTCAGCTTACGATAGAGCTTTTCGCTGATGGGACCTGGAACGCCAGGCTCTCCATAGTAAAATGATTTTTCTTGCTCTACATCATCTATTTGACCTACCGGACTAATTACCGCAGCTGTTCCACATGCCCCAGCTTCTTCAAACGAAGCTAATTCGGCGAATTCTATTTGACGACGCTCCACGTTCATACCCATATCCTTTGCCAACTGGATCAGACTCATATTTGTGATACTTGGTAATATGGAATTTGATAAAGGAGTTATGTATGTATTATCTTTGATGCCAAAGAAATTAGCAGGACCACACTCATCAATATATTTTTTCTCGCGACTATCTAAATATAATACGGCAGAATAACCTCCTTCATGTGCTAACTTACCAGCTACCATACTAGCAGCATAATTTCCTCCTACTTTTAGATTTCCTGTACCTTGTGGTGCAGCTCGATCAAATTTTCGATTAATCATTAGTTTTGTAGGTTTAAATCCTTCCTTAAAGTATGGTCCAACAGGAGTAACAAATACCATAAAAATGTATTCGTCAGAAGGAGATACTCCAACCTTTGGCCCGGAACCAATTAAAAGAGGCCTGATATATAAGGAAGCTCCAGATTCATATGGAGGTACATAATCCATATTGAGCTCAACGGCACGGACGACAGCTTTAGTGAATAATTCTGTCGGAACTTGTTGCATTAGGATGCCGTCTGCGGAATTTTGGAGTCTTTCTGCATTTTCTTCCATTCTGAAAACACGAACTTTTCCATCTTTACCTCTAAAAGCTTTTAATCCTTCAAAAGCTTGTTGACCATAATGAACACAAGTAGCTGCAATGTGAACAGTAAGTTGTTCAGAAGTTGACTCTTCCAACTCACTCCATTTGCCGTCTTTAAAATAACTACGTACGTTATAATCGGTTTTGATATAACTGAACGATAAATTTGCCCAATCGATTTTGCTCATGGAAAAATGATTAAAAAATGAACTAATATTTCTTTTACCGTTATAAAACTATAACAATTAAATGAATAAACACATGGCAGATCAAAAGTTTGGTAATAAAACACCCCTAAAGATGCATGTTAATGTAAACATTTACACTCTGTTATATTGAATATTTAAATATTGTAAAAAAGCCGCACCAATATGGTGCGGCTCAGCTGCTAACTCGAAAAACAGCAAAATAATAAATAACCTTTGCAGAATTATTTATTGTTTTGCACTACGTTTCCGTTCATGTTCTTCAAGAAATATTTTACGAATACGAATAGCAGCAGGTGTAACCTCTACATATTCGTCACCTTGGATATACTCAAGAGCTTCCTCTAAGGAAAAAATAATTGGCGGTGCCAATTTTACTTTATCATCAGATCCCGAGGTACGCATATTTGTTAGTTTCTTGGTTTTAGTAATATTGATGGTTAAATCGCCATCACGATTATTTTCACCAATTACCTGACCTTTATAAATCTTTTCTTGTGGAGATACAAAAAACTTACCTCTATCTTGTAGTTTATCTAAAGCATATGGAATGGCTGCTCCATCTTCCATCGAAATCAGCGAACCATTTAAACGCTTGTTAATTTCACCTTTATAAGGTTGAAACTCAACAAAACGATGTGCCATAATGGCTTCCCCTGCAGTTGCTGTTAACATGGCATTACGCAAACCAATGATACCGCGTGATGGTATGTGAAATTCGATCACTACCCTATCACCTTTACGCTCCATACTCAACATATCACCTTTACGCTGACTTACCATCTCAATAGCTTTACCTGAAAACTCATCAGGTAGGTCGATAGTTAATTCCTCTACCGGTTCGTGCTTAATGGCAGCAATCTCTTTGATAATTACACGAGGCTGACCAACTTGTAATTCATATCCTTCACGGCGCATTGTTTCAATTAACACAGACAAATGAAGTACCCCACGACCGAATACATTCCAAGCATCAGCTGAGTTTGTATCTTCGACACGAAGAGCTAGATTTTTCTCTAATTCTGCATCCAATCGGTCTTTTATATGGCGTGAAGTTACAAATTTACCATCCTGACCAAAAAATGGTGAGTTGTTAATGGTAAACAACATACTCATCGTTGGTTCATCAATCGAAATAGGATCCAAGGCTTCAGGATTTTCAACATCAGCAACAGTATCACCAATATCAAAACCTTCAAGACCAATTAAAGCACAAAGTTCACCACATCTTACTTCATTTACTTTAAGCCTTCCTAAACCATCAAATATATTTATTTCTTTAATCTTTGTTTTGGTAATTGAGCCATCACGACTCACCAAAGCCACCTGTTGGTTTGTTTTTAATTCTCCACGTTGTACTCTTCCAATAGCAATTCGTCCAGTGTATGGTGAGTGATCTAAGGAAGTAATTAACATCTGTGGAGTTCCTTCAACAAATTCTGGTGCTGGGATGTTTTCAATTACAGCGTCAAACACTGCAGAAATATCATCAGTCTGCTCTTTCCAGTCAGTACTCATCCAACCATTTTTAGCAGAACCATAAATGGTTACAAAATCCAGTTGGTCTTCGTTGGCTTCCAGGTTAAACATGAGATCAAAAACGGCTTCTTGTACTTCTTCCGGACGACAATTAGGCTTGTCTACTTTATTGATAACCACAATTGGCTTTAATCCTAAATTAAGCGCTTTTTGCAGAACAAATCTGGTTTGAGGCATAGGTCCTTCAAATGCATCAACTAAGAGCAAAACGCCATCAGCCATATTTAATACACGTTCAACTTCTCCACCGAAATCGGAGTGACCCGGAGTATCGATAATGTTGATTTTTGTATTATTGTACATCACCGAAACATTTTTCGACAAAATAGTAATTCCACGTTCCCTTTCCAGGTCGTTGTTATCCATTATTAAATCACCAACTTCCTGGTGTTCCTTAAATAGCTTACCTGCCAATAACATCTTGTCAACCAAAGTAGTTTTTCCATGGTCAACGTGAGCTATGATTGCAATATTTCTTATATCCTGCATAACGTTATAAAAATGAGGGTGCAAAGGTAGCGTTTATTTCCGGTATTAAATGATAAGTACATTAAAAAGGACGATGGATATCATGTATTTTAAAGGTTTTTAACTATACTAGTACAAAATATAGATACACATACTACTACGACCTACTATATTTTTCCGAGAACAGCATGTCCATATTCCTCTTCACTTATGTAAATAGCGTGTAAACCAGCCAACCTACACTCTTCAATAATTTCATCTGAACTATAATATTTGGCCCACATTCCATTTTTGAAATATTCACCAAATTCTAATTTGCGTCTATTTATTTTCTTTGCAAATCTATTTATCGCGTTGAATCTAACGTGATAATCTTTGGTTACCCAATAAGAAATA
Source organism: Marinilabiliaceae bacterium (assembly GCA_050290065.1). GTDB lineage: Bacteria > Bacteroidota > Bacteroidia > Bacteroidales > Marinilabiliaceae > Saccharicrinis. The sequence goes on along the minus strand of JBNKGY010000064.1, from coordinate 4,555 downwards.
ATAATAATTCCATCATCAGATATTTTTGTTTTAATCTCCTTAAGTAATTTTACTCTCTCCTCCAGACCCATTAAATGAGTATAAACTCCCCATCCCATCCAAAAAACCTGACATGGCACATCAGGGATACGATTTACTGGTAAGTTATCAAAACGAATATCAAGCTTTTTATTACGAATATAATCCCGGGCATATTTTACCATCTTTTCATCTGCTTCGAACGCCCTTACTTCGCATCCTAATTTAACCAAAGCAAAAGCTTCCCTACCTCCTCCGGCACCTATAATAACAACCTTTTTGCTAGCAGAGACAAATTGATCTGCAATTTTCTGTTCCCAGCTGAACAGGCCTTTTAGATTATTCTCATCACTTCGATACCGGGTACTTAATTTATACTTTATGCTAGTAAGTTTTTCCAAACTATCTGCAGATAATATTGAAAGCCAAAAGGCTTCGTAAAACAGATCGATAGAATAGATCCATCGATAAAGTAGTTGCAATACTTTTCGCAGAAAATTAATGCAACTCTGAAAGAAATAAATTAACCAATACAGAATATACATGTCGGAATACAATTAAAAAATAAAAGTATGTAATTATTGAATTCATACCATAGGAATGATAGTATCTTTTATTACAGCTATATTTTTGAAATTTAAACAATCACATATATTAGCTATTTAATGAGGAAGATAGTCGGCATCGATATTTGACATAGAGTTAAATAAATTAATTCTTGCCTGAGGATTCATATCAGTTAGCTGATCTATTATCAGACGTGACTTTTGTCTTAACGTATGGTCTTCGTAGGGGCATTCTTTTTTTAGAGAGACAAATTTCTTGATTTTTGCATATCTTACCATTTCAGCATTGGTAGCATAAATTAGGGGGCGTATCACTTCAATACCATCATTAAACATAGATATTTTTGCAGGAATTGATGATATATTGGCATGAGTAGTCATATTCATTAATAAAGTTTCCACAGCATCATCCAAATGGTGTCCAAAAGCTATTTTTTTAAAGCTATTTTTTCTGGCGAATTCAAACAACTCTTTCCTCCTGTTCCATGAACATGTAAAGCAAGGTTTTTTGTGCGGTTTTTCACTAATGCCAGCGTAGGTTTTCAAATAATGGAGCTCAACATTTAATTGGCTACAGAATTCACCAAGAAATTCTTTATCAATTTCATAAGGCACATCTTCAGTAATGATATGTATAGCATGGATATCATAATCAATGGGCAAATATTTTCTTCTTTCTGCTAAAATATCCAGCAGAGATAATGAATCTTTCCCTCCTGAAACGGCTACCAATATTCGTTCATTGGATTGTATCATGCCGTGTTTGTTAATCGCTTTACCCGATAACGATAGCACTTTACGTAAAAAGGATTTTTCGGATTTAGAGAAATCAATCATGAGGATAATAATTCAAAAAAAATCCCGGTACTGCAAGCAGAACCGGGATTGTATATGTAGAAACATGTTTTACTAGCTTAAAGAAAAGCGTTTAAACTCAGTAACAGTTAAACCGTTACTAGTTTCATTAAGATATTGCTTAATTGACTTTTTGTTATCCTTAACAAAAGCTTGCTCAAGAAGTGTAGATTCTTTATAGAATTTACCTAAACGACCTTGTGCAATTTTATCAAGCATAGCTTCAGGCTTTCCTTCTTCCTTTGCTTTCTCTCTACCAATTCTTAATTCAGCCTCAACGATATCAGCTGGAACAGATTCTTTATCAACACTCACAGGAGCCATTGCAGCTACTTGCATAGCAACATCTTTACCTGCTTGCTCATCAAAGTCAGCTTGATTAAAACCTACAAGAACTGAAAGTTGGTTACCCGGGTGAATATATGGAACTACTTTTTCTGCATTAATAATGGCAAAGTCAGCAATTTCTATTTTTTCACCAATAACACCAATTTGTTCAGTAATTACTTCTTTGATAGCAACACCATTAAGCTCAAGTTCTAAAATAGCATCCACGTTAGCAGCATCACTATTAAGAGCTGTTTCTAGAATAGAATCAGCTAAAGCAACGAAACTTTCGTTTTTCCCAACAAAGTCTGTTTCACATTTTAATATTAAAACAGCACCTTTAGAACCGTCAGCAGTAACTTTAGCAAGAGTTGCACCTTCAGCTGTTTCACGATCGGCACGTTTGCTAGCCATTGCTTGACCTTTTTTACGGATGTACTCAACAGCAGCGTCAAAATCTCCATCAGTTTCGGTTAATGCCTTTTTACAGTCCATCATACCGGCACCGGTCATTTTTCTAAGTTTACTTACGTCAGCAGCTTTAATCGCCATGATATTATCTATTTTAGATGGTTAAATCAATTATTCAGTTTTACCTTCTTCCTTTGAAGCTTCAGGAGCCTTTTCTGCAGTTTCAGACTTTACAGCTTTTTTAGCAGGTGCTTTTTTAGCTTCCTCTTTTTTTGCTGATTTTTCTTTTTTTGCTGCAGCTTCTGCATCACGCTCTACTTTTCTTTCGCTTAATCCTTCTTCAATGGCTTTAACCATGATATCAGTAATTAATTCGATTGACTTAGTAGCATCATCGTTAGCAGGGATTACAAAATCCAATCCAGAAGGATCTGAGTTAGTATCCACAACTCCAAATACAGGAATATTTAATTTCTTAGCTTCACGTACTGCGATATGCTCTTTCATTACATCAATAACAAACATTGCAGCAGGAAGACGAGTAAGATCAGCAATACTACCTAAATTCTTTTCTAACTTAGCTCTTTGGCGAGTGATTTGAAGACGCTCTCTTTTTGAAAGGTTTTTCCAGGCACTAGCATCAGCAGCAAGCTTATCAATAGAACCCATTTTTTTAACAGCCTTACGGATGGTTGGGAAGTTTGTTAACATACCACCTGACCAACGCTCTACAACATAAGGCATATTAACACCTTTCATTTTTTCGGCAATGATTTCTTTTGCTTGCTTTTTTGTAGCTACAAATAAAATCTTTCTCCCGGATCTTGCAATCTGTTTTAATGCGGTTGCTGCTTCTTCTATTTTAGCAACAGTTTTATGAAGATCGATAATGTGAATACCGTTACGCTCCATAAAAATATAAGGAGCCATTGAAGGGTTCCACTTTCTTTTTAAGTGACCAAAGTGTACTCCGGCCTCTAATAATTCATCGAAATTTGTTCTTGCCATTTTTTGTTTTTTTAAGTCGTTTACATTCTTTAAATATCAACCCTCAAGTAGCCGGATTCTAATTGAATATATTTCAGCATTTGATTAATCAAACACTTTATCAATACATCAAGTTGAATGGGTCTTGTGAATTTAGATACTAAACGCACCCGAAAAATATTAACGCTTACTAAATTGAAATTTCTTACGAGCTTTTGGTTGTCCTGGTTTTTTACGCTCAACCACTCTGGCATCACGAGTCATAAATCCTTGAGCTTTTAAAGCTGGTTTATTTTCTTCGTCAACTTTCACTAGTGCACGAGCAACAGCTAATCTGATAGCTTCTGCTTGTCCTTTAATACCACCGCCATAAATATTCACTTTAATATCATAGTTTTCAGCTACACCTAAAGTATTTAATGGCTGAGTTACGATATACTGTAAGATGGGCGATGGAAAGAAATCCTTAAGGTCACGCTTATTGATGGTAATCTGACCTTTACCTTCGCTCAAGTAAATACGAGCCACAGCAGCTTTTCTTCTACCTATTGCGTTTACTACTTCCATACTCATTACTTATATAAGTTTAAATCAATAGTTTTTGGCTTTTGTGCCTCTTGTTTGTGCTCAGCTCCAACATATACAAATAAATTGCTGAATAACTGACGCCCTAAACGGCTTTTTGGCAACATACCTTTTACAGCTCTCTCTACAAGTCTCTCAGGACTTTTTGCAAACAATTGCGCAGGTGTAACATCAGTACGTCCACCTGGATAACCTGAGTGATAATAGAAAGTTCTTCCTTCCCACTTATTTCCGGTTAAACGAACTTTATCCGCGTTGATAATAATTACATTATCACCACAGTCAACATGAGGTGTATAATTTGGCTTGTACTTACCACGTAGCAATTTTGCTACTTTCGACGCCAAACGACCAACGATCATGTCAGTTGCATCTACTACAACCCACTCTTTGTTAGCGGTTGCTTTGTTTGCCGATACTGTTTTGTAACTTAAAGTATTCACAGTCTTCTTTGTTTAAAAATTAAACCAATATTTATTACAAAATAAACAGTTTCAAACAGCATAACAATCTAACTTACAGACTCATAGATTTCAACTTCCCATCGTCAAAATCACCTTAAGTTGTTCAGTTATATCATCTTAAACTGTTCGGCACGAATAATAATCGGCCGCAAAAGTACAGTTTATTTTTCTTTTAAACCAACAAAATCAAAAAAATATAAGCCTGTTTTCAACTAATTTTAGCTTTTAACTTATCTATAAATCTTATAGTTAGTATATCTATCAATTAAACCATAAATGCAATTTGAAGAATTTCATAACCAATTTACATTTTATAGTAAAGAGTGGTTATATTTGTTTTTG
>JBNKGY010000063.1:0-18481 GCA_050290065.1 Marinilabiliaceae bacterium | reverse complement strand
ATCAGGTTTCTTTCACAAAACCTTATTATTCAAATGCACTTCTATAAGCCCCAATTTCATTTATATAATCTAAAAAACTACTATAAAAAGGATGCTGACCTATTGTTGAACTGTCACCAATCACCACTAATTTTTTACGTGCCCTTGTGATAGCCACGTTCATGCGACGAGTGTCAGCCAAAAAACCAATTTCTCCTCTGTCATTACTTCTCACCAAACTAATATAGATCACATCCCTCTCTTGTCCCTGAAAGGAATCTACTGTATTAATTGAAATTTGTGGATGAAGATTATCAAACTCTTCTTCGATACCTTTAAATAAATCCTGCAAAGAAGTAACCTGTGCTTTATATGGAGAAATCACTCCTACTGTTGGATTCTTATCATCTGCAGTATTTTGAGCCAACATCATATACTGCCTGAAATGTCTGATCAATAAGTCAGATTCTTCCTTGTTATATGAACTTCTGGTTTCTGAATCTACTTGCTCAAAATAACCACAACCAGCGGTATCAATAAATTCCACAGACTGATCATCTTTAAAAAGCATCCATGATTTTACCTGACTATTCGCCTTCAACTTGTCATGATAGAAAAAACGACTTGAAAATGACATAATTTGTTCGTTCATCCGATACTGCTCTTGCAACATCACATCCGCCTTATTTCGCTTAATTGCCTTTTCAAATAATGTTTCATCCAAACCTGCCTTTGCTGCATCAAAAGATTTTATAGTTGGTGGTAACTGACAATGGTCACCTGCAAAAATCACTCTATTGGCCTTTGTAATAGGAATCCATGTTGCAGGTTCCAACCCTTGAGCTGCTTCATCAATAAATACTGTTGAAAACCTTCGGTCTCTAATCTGATAATTGGAAGCACCAACCATAGTACAAGCAATTACCTGAGCATTCGTTAAAATATCATTGGTTATATAATATTCCAGATGATCTGCTTCTTTACGTAACTTGCTCGCTTCCTGCAATAAGAGTCTGCGCTGTTGTCTTTCTTCATGACCAAAGTTCCGTTTATACTTCCTTGCAGTTCGGTAATACTCATCTGCTTGCTTTTTTACAGCCTTTAAGTCTTTATAATTGGTATGATGAGCAATCTGTGCATCCAGCGTTTTACTTAAAATTTCGTCCGTAACACGGGCGGGATGCCCTACTCTTACTACAATCAAACCTTTATCACTAAGTTTTTCACAAAGCAAATCGATGGCTGCATTACTTGGCGCACAAACCAACACTTGTCTTTCAAATTTCAGGGTATGATGGATGCTTTCTACCATGGTAGTTGTTTTACCCGTACCCGGAGGTCCATGAACAATCGCCAGATCATTGGCTGATTGAATAAGGTTTATGGCATTATTTTGACTGTTATTTAATTGTGGAAGCTTAATATTTTGTGATTCAGAAAATGAAGGTTCCTGATCATTAAGCAGTACATGTTTTAAAAACTCCAAACGTTCGTCCTGAGGCTGTAAAACAATCTTCAAGGCTCTTTCCATTTCGAGGTATGCATTTTCATCAAAAAGCAACTGAACACCCACATTTCCTTCACGCAACCAATCCGGTTCGTCATCGCAATTCAAAGTGATGAGCATTTCCTTTTCTTTGGCCTGATTAACAACACCATTTACGGTTTGCTTTTGCTCATTATTTTTACCTGCATTTGAAAAAAGCGAGACCAATTTGCCGGATTGAAATAAATGAGATTCGGTATGCTCTTTGGGTCTTGATATTTTAACCAATAAACGCTCGCCTGCGTCAAAATGAGTACGTTCTATATTTACAGGATACCAGCAAACACCTTCTTTTCGTCGTTCAGCAACGGAAGTATCAGCCATTTTTCTTTTATATTGCTTTAAATCCTCTTCCTTCTCCTGTAGTAATAAGGACAAAACTTTTTCGATCTCTTTATTTACCTGACTCATTTTTAAATTGCATTTAAGACTGCGAAGATAAAGAAAAGGTAGAAGGCGAAAAAACAAGGCTGCTTTAACTCCATAATGGAAATTATGATATACTTTTCAATATAAATTTTTAGGTATATTTTTTACATTTTACTATAATCCTCACTAACTTTGATTTACAATGGTACATATGATACTGGCTGATACGATTTTAATTCTACACCTTATTTTTATTGTCTTTGTTATAGTGGGTGGATTTATGGTTGTGCGTTGGCATAAACTCATTTGGTTGCATATACCTATCATGCTATGGGGAGTTATTGTTGAATGGGGCAATTTTATATGTCCACTTACACCACTGGAAAACTATTTCCGGAATTTAGCGGGTATGTCAACCTACAATCATGGTTTTATTGAGGAATACATTTATCCACTTATATACCTTGAAAATTTAACCAGGGCTCTGCAAATTAAAATCGGTATTCTGGTCATTATCATTAATATAATTGCCTATACCATTGTTGTTTCGAAAAGGATTAAAAGAAATCAAACATAAAATGCAAACGGCCACATTCAGAATATATGCTGAGCTTAATGATTTTTTGCCTAAGCAAAAAAAACAGGTTTCTTTTGAGTATAGTTTTGCCGGACCTTTAAAAGTACACGAAGCCATTTTGTCGTTACACATACCCTTATCTGAAGTAGACCTGATTTTAGTTAATGGTTGTTCTAAAGGTGTTGATTATTGGATTAGTAATGGTGATTATATTTCAGTTTATCCGGTTTTTGAGAGTTTTAACATTTCTTCATTAAACTCATTACGTCCTAAGCCATTACGAAACTCAAAATTTATTTTGGATGTTCATTTGGGAAAATTGGCTAAATTTCTACGTATGGCAGGTTTTGATACTCTTTACAGTAGCACTTTTAAGGATTCTGAGATTATTGACATTTCAGTTGAATCGGGAAGAATAATTTTAACACGGGATAATGGTTTGTTAAGGTCGGTAAAAGTTAAGCATGGTTACTATATCCGGAATATTGATCCTGTAAAACAGTTTAAGGAGGTTGTATCTAAATTTGATCTTGGATCACAGTTTAAACCGATGGAACGTTGCTTAAAGTGTAATAATCTTTTGGAAATGGCTGTTAAAGAAGAGTTACCCGGGAAAATTAAACCGGATATATTAAATCGATTTTCTCATTTTTATACGTGTCGGCAATGTAAGCATATCTATTGGCATGGTAGTCACTATGATCGTATGAAGGCTTTCTTAAAAACTATCATTGATTCATAAAACACATAAAAACTACCGATCCCCCTCCTTATTAAGTGAAGTAAAAAACTGATTATCCGCTTTAGCCATGAATTTATATTGAGGAATAATATTCAAATAATGTTATGGCTAAAGTGGGAGAATATACGACTTAACCTCCCCGGGATAAATAAGTATGGAGGTTAAGTCTCTAACTTACTATTCAAAAATTGCATTTCTTATTTTTTCCACTTAATAGTACACCCAATGGCTTTAGCTTGTGTAATGCCAACTTCATCACCGGCTATTAAATTCTCAATAGCTGCTTCCACATACTTTTCATTCACTGCTGCACTATCCTGATAATTATCATCAATAGCACCAACGTATTTCACAATTAGTTTTCCAGCTTCTTTTTCAAGTAAAAATACATGAGGGGTGCGAGTTGCTCCATAGGCTTTGGCAATTTCTTGTGTTTCATCGTATAAATACGGAAATGTAAATCCTTTTTCATCAGCTCGTTTTATCATATTCTCGAAAGAATCTGAAGGATATGCTTCTGCATCATTAGGATTAATTGCAATTACCGGATAACCTTTTTTCTTATAATTTTTATCCAAGGCAATAATCCTGTCTTCATAAGCAACTGCATATGGGCAATGGTTACAAGTAAAAATAACAATAAATCCTTTTGCATCTTTATAATCTTTTAATGAAACCATTTTCCCATCAATATTCTTTAGGTTAAACCCGATAGCTTCGTCTCCGGGAGAATAACCTTGCCCCACTACATTTAATGATAGTACCATAGCAAATAAAATTAAAATTGACTTTTTCATGATGTTTGTTTTTGTTGTAATTGATTAAAGTTACATCCTAATCTTAATATAATTAGATGTTTATAATAACATTACTGAGAATTTATAGTCTACTTTCTATAAAACTCTTTAACTCTTCGTATGATAATTGACCTTCATGAAATTTACGGTCGTTCTTTTTATAAACAACTGTTGCAGGAATACCGCCAGTCCAGGATTCATCAACCAAATTAATCCACTTATTACTATTGGGGTCGTTGAGTAAGATGACTTCTTCATCTACACCATTTTTTTCAATAAAAGGAAGAAGTCGTGATTCTTTTTGCTTTGGAAAATCAAGGCTCACAAATACAAATTTCACTTTTTGCTTGCTAAAGCCTGCTGCTAAATCTAAAAAATGAGGAAGTTCTTCAACACATGGTTTACACCAGGTTGCCCAAAAATTAACCACATAAACAGTATCTGTTTGCATATGTAAATATGGACTAAACTCTTCAAAATTCATTTCTTTAACCTCTTGTGATTTCATAGTTGATAGAAAACAAAAAAATAAGATAATTGGGATGATAATTTTCATGCGTTTAAATTTTGTTTTTATGATCGCATTATACTCACAAAATATCATCTTCCTCGAATGTGAGAAATCTTTTATCATGTTCGTTTCATATGTTAAAAGATTTGTTGTGAATTTCGATTCCAAATAAATCTATAAACAACAAAATACTATGCTAAAATAAACAATAATGTCTGCCAAATAGTTCAGCAGAACTTCTTAAAATTCAGTACCATTGCATAATGATAATGTTTGTACATTTAAAGAAAATCACCCCTTATCGGACTTTTGTCATGATAAAGCTAAATAGTGTCAGCCCGAAAATTACCTATTTTGGAAGTCTTTCTCAAAACAACGTCATAGACAAGGCTTTTGAAGTTTTTGGAACCAAGGAGTTTACATTTAGTAAGTGACTGTTTCAAAAACAAAAATAACGCAGTAAATGAAGTTTTCTTGCAAAGACTAAATACAAATTATCAATTTTAATTACTAAAATAAAGCATTGAGGTTCAAATACATTCAGCATTAACTTACCTAATTAGCAAGCATACATCGAATTAATAACTATCTTTGTGGCTTAAGTATCAATTCTCCACCTATTGACAGATTGCATTTCTGCAAATCTATGTTCAGAAATCTGGCATTTTCACATGTATTATTCATCCTTGTAAATTAATTTATATGACATATAATTATGCATTTTTTGATGTTGATAGCATTGAAATAACACCAGGAAGTTACAGATACAATTGTCCGGAACGAAGTGAACCCATCAGTAAATATTTATTTGAAGTATATGGATTAATATCAGGATTAAACGCCCCGTATTTGTTTACGATTCACCAGAACGGTTGTAAACCAACGAAAGAAGATCGAAGAGATGCCGTATTTGTATCCAATAACAACGAAGATAAAGAGTGGAAAAAATCAGTTAGTTTACGATTTAAGTTTTACCTGGAACGAGGAAATACAGATAGCAAAGAAGACTTGCTGGTATTTAACAGTAACCCTAATGCCTTTGAGTGTATTAAAGCTATTGATGCCAGGCAGTGAGTCGTTTTTGGCGTAGGTCTGGAAAATAAAACAGATCATGTTATTACAGAATTAATAAACAAGGGGTACAAAGTGTCCTATGTTCCAGAATTGATTATCGATGATTCAACCAACAAAGATGGGGAAATCAACCTTGAGGAGATGAACAGTTATTTTACCAAGTGGCAACTGATGGGTGCGACACCAATGAAATACTCCAGGATATTATCTCTGATTCACAAAAAATAATAGATTACTTAAATAGCCTCAGTTCGATTAAAATTAAAGAACTCAGATTTTATATTGAACTGAGGTTAAATAATAAAACCGGTGTGGTGTATTAGAATTATTAACAAACCCGGATTTATATTTTACAGACATTACACTTGTTTTCGCGAAATTTAGTACAAAAAAAACACTTAAAACACAGAATAGCAACCTATTATTATCACGAATAGACTTTCCATATAAAATGTTGTAAATTTATATTAACCTTAATTCGACATTAAATCTTGGGTTCAGACCGCTTATGATTTGCATTAAGGTTATTGACAACATTATATAAGTAACGCAGACTCTTTGTAAGTGCTAGTAATCAATGCAAAAATGAATCGGATAATAATCATACATCTACTCATTATATTCATTTCATTACAAGGAATTAGTCAACAAAATGAACCATACAGTGTAGTGCAGGAATCTATGATGATCAAGGATTTGCAAATAAAGGGAATCACACATAAAGCCACATTACAGGCCATGAGTAAGGTGCCCAGACATTTATTTGTACCGGAGGCCTATCTGCCACAAGCATACAATGACGGGCCACTTCCAATTGGTTATGGACAAACCATTTCTCAGCCTTTTATGGTAGCCTATATGACTCAGGTGATTCATCCCAAACCAGATTATAAAGTTTTGGAGATTGGTACCGGATCTGGTTATCAAGCCGCTATATTAGCTGAAATTGTGGATAGTGTATATACCGTTGAGATTATACCGGAATTAGGTCAGGAAGCAATTGAACGATTGCAAAAGCTTGGTTATAATAACGTAAGGTTACAAATAGGAGATGGCTATTATGGATGGAGAGAGCATGCACCCTATGATGCTATTATTGTTACTGCAGCAGCTACATATATTCCTCATTCATTAACTGATCAGTTAAAAGAAGACGGAGTGATGGTAATACCTATTGGGAAACCTTCTCAAGTTCAGGATTTGGTATTGGTAAAGAAAAAAGAAGATAAAATTGTGACCAAGACATTATTTTCAGTCCGATTTGTTCCTTTTACACGATCCAAAGAGTAAATTATCTTATGCTGACTCCAGTATTAACTAATTTCGTTAAGGGTATCGAAAGTACAAACTCAGAACCAATTAATTTGACTGAAGTCACTGATAAATTACAATCAAGTAACTCAGACAACCTCTTACTAATTGTTAATCCAAGTCCAACTCCTCTTTTTGCTGTTATTTGATCTTCTTCAAGCTTTACAAACTGGTTAAAGATATGATCCATCTCCTTCTCTGATATACCATGCCCTGTATCTTTTACATAAATTTGAAGATAACTGGTATTCCTTCTTAAACCTATTTCGACATACCCTTCTGCTGTAAATTTCAATGCGTTACTAATGAGGTTTGTAATAATTTGCTTAATTCGGTTCTCATCTGAAATTACAGCCAGATTTTCACTTTTTACAGTATTATTAATTTTTAACTTAACCTTACTATCATTATGACGTAAGGAAAAAGAGGAATAAATATTATTGATCAACTCATTCAGGTTAAATTCATTATTATATATTCTTATTTGATTACTTTCAATTAATGAGAAATCCATTATATCTTCTATCAGAAATAATAATGATTCACTGTTTGAAACAATTAATGATGTAAATTCCTTCCTTTCATTTTCGGTAATCGATGAATTGTTCAACAACATGGAAAAACCTATAATGGCATTCATTGGTGTACGGATTTCATGCGACATATTGGCTAAAAAATAAGATTTCAAACGATCTGATTCTTCTGCTTTTTCTTTTGCAATTAATAAATCGTTTGTTCGCTCATCTACTAATTTTTCTAATTTATTTCTATGCATAAACAGCTCATCTCTTTGCATTTGTAATTCTTCATGATGTTGTTCCAGTTCATTGTGTTGCTTTTCGATAATTTCTGTTCTTTCCTTAACTTTTTTCTCGAGTATTCTTCTATCAGATATTATCTTTTTCTCCCTATTATATATTTTTAGCCAAATAAGTGCCACTATTAACATAAAACATGTGATATAAACACCTTTTCTCTTCAAGAATGGAGTAGGAATTATAATCGTTAAATTTTTACTCTTTTCATTCCACACTCCATTATTATTACATGCCTTCACCTTAAAAACATATGTTCCCGGATCCAGATTAGTATAAGATGCCATTCTTTGGTAAGCATTTGTATAATGCCAATTAGATTCCATTCCTTCTAACATATAAGCATATTTGTTGTTAAAAGGATCTGTGTAGTTTATAGCTAAAAAATTAAATTTGATCACAACATCCTTTTCCCATCGAATAAACATAGTATCTCTCTCCTTAAAATAATTAATTTTTCTTCCAGAGATAAACATGTCTGAAATATAAATCGGAGGAATATGCTGATTCAATTGTATTTTAAGAGGATCAAACCATACAAATCCATTGTTTGTTCCAAAATAATGAATACCATTACTTGTTTTCATATAAGATTGTTCAAAGAACTGGTTACTTGGTAATCCATCTTTCTCATAAAAATTAATAAACTTATCGGTATTTCGGTTAAGCATGCTTAAACCATTATTAGTGGAAATCCAGATAAAATTTTCATCTGTCCCTATAGCACATGTATAATTATCTGCCAAACCATCGAACATGGTATAATGATTGATAATCTCTCCATCGCTTGTACTGTGGAAGATTCCATTTCCATCGGTGGTTAACCATAAAGTAGAATCCTTATCAAATGCCACGAAGCCCACATTATTCATTTTTAAGCAAACCTCGAAACTGTCTCTTGAATTATTATATCTAAACAAACCATCATTGTTAAGAATATAAATTTCAGATGTTGATGATTCGTATATTAACGGAGCCATATTGGCAGATATCTCTAAATCATTAAAATAATTACCTATGAATTTTTCTTTATCATCAAACAAAGAAACCTCACCATTAGGATAAGAAATCCAGAAACGCGATTTACTATCAATGTGCATTGACCAATAGTTTCTCAACTTAAAAGTTCCACTTGAACTTTTAAATTCATGGCTTTCAAATAGCTTTTTAGTTTTATTAAACGAAACAATTTTTTTATCCCAGGAAAGAATCCAGATTTTACCATCTTTATCTTCCTGTATTGATCTGATAACATCAGAGCTTAAGCTGTTTTGTTTCCCAGGAATATGCTGATAAATCTGGAAAATTCCTGTTTGAGGATCATACACATTAACACCGCCACCATCTGTACCAATCCATATCTTACCATCAGAATCCTCAAAAAAACAACCAATAATACCATGAGTAATAGAAGGATATTGTTTTCGAATTTCTTTACCTAATAATCGAATTGGAAGATACGAATGAAATTTAAACAATTTTTTATTATAGTAACATACACCTCCCCGGGTAGTGCCCACCCAAATAATACCCTCTTTATCAATATAAAAACAATTTACCCCATCCGAGGTAAGGTTACCATATTGAATATCATTACTTGAAATATATTTAAACTTTCCACTGTTCTTATTATATTCATTAATTCCTCCCTGATCGAGTCCTATAAATAAAAGGGAATCATTCACTTCGACTATATCCTTCATAAAACTTCCCTTTGTGCCTCCCTCCCCTTTAAGAGATGGAAAATGGTAGAATTCACTCTTTTGGGCATCAAATTGAACAAAGCCATAACCATAAAATCCGAGCCAAAAATTATTCTCTTTATCGATTAATATCGAAGCTTCAACAATATCCTCAGATGTAATTTTATTATCTTGAAAATACTCAAACTCCCCGGATAAAGGATCAAAACGAAAAATCCCGGGAAAATGACCAACGCACCAAATATAACCATCGCGATCCTTATCAATATCTGTAAATCCAAAGAATTCCTCTTCAACTTCAGGTGCGAAATGCTTAAATCCATCTTCATCTGGAATATAGTAATCCAGACCTTTTGAAGTTGCTATCCATAATCCGATATCTGAAAATTCAATAATCTCATAAATATTATTACTGGAAATACTTAAACTATCATTTCTATCTGATAAATATCGAATAAAATTATCTTTCTCTCTCACATAACGATTGAGGCCACCTACTGTACTAACCCATAGTTTATGGCTTTTATCCTCATAAATGCATCTAATGTTATTATTCGAAATTGAAGAAGAGTCATTTTCATCAAAAGTATAGGATTGTGAATCATAACTATCAAAACGTGTTAACCCAATTCCTCTGTTTCCGATCCATAAATAATCTTGATGATCCCTATATATTGAATTGACAAATTTTAACCCAGTAGACAGATCTAGTTTTCTAAAATTGTACTGAGGAAAGACACTTTTTATTGATAAAAATGACAAGATTAATATTAAGGGAAAAAAGAGTTTCATGATTTTTTATTTCATTGTCTATTGAATTATTCCAATATCCCTATAATGTTAGCGGTTTGATTTTATTCTATTAAATTTATACTGCATTACAAATATCGTCGTAACTACGGCTATGCCACAATTTATTTCATGATTATTGCTTCACTCTGCATAGCTCAAGCAAGCTTGGCTCTGCTCTCGTTTATCGCAATAATTTATGTCTTGTATTAACTTAATATCTCTAAAATAATTTAATGCCAACATCATAGTGAAATTGGTATTATTATCAGAGTTCTTGAAATTTTTTAACTCAAATAAAAGATAGCGATTTTATATTACAATGTAAATTATAAAATAATTCTTGCTTGCTCTTAAATTTCAATAAGATAGTAACTATTAAAAAACAATATGTAACAGTAATAGATTCAGTTTAATATAAATTTAATGATTCATACCACATATAAATAATTGGTTTCAAGGAATATTTGCGAAGGCATAGCGTGCTATGGTGATAAAATTTAGAGAAGTAGATTGGTGATTTAATAAAATCTGAGCTCTTTAATTTTTAATCAAATCGAGGTTAAGAGAAACTACTTATCTAAAATACACTTTATCAATGAGATTAGTTCCGTACGAATATACTAATGACATATACGAATGTACCACCTTCGTAACGATAAGTTTTGCTTTTTTACCTTTCGTAATTGACCCCAGCTCATTTTCAACCCCCATAGCATAAGCACCATTAATTGTAGCTGCATTTATGGATTCTTCGGGAGTCATTTTCATTTTTATGCTGGCCAACGACAGCACTAAATTCATATTTCCTGAAGGTGTGGAACCCGGATTGTAATCAGAGGCCAAAGCCAAAGGTAAACCTGCCTCAATAATTCTCCGTGCAGGTGTGTATGCAATACCTAAAAAGAAAGAACATCCCGGCAATGCAACCGGCATGGTTTGGGTATTTTTCAGGCTTTTAATATCTTCTTCACTTATTTCTTCCAAATGATCTACAGATAGTGCATTGTATTTTACTGCTGATTGAACCCCTCCTATAGTGTTAAATTGATTGACATGTATCTTACCTCTTAAACCATATTGTTGTCCTGCCGCCATTAAAAGTTCTGCATCTTTAACACTGAAATAGCCTTTTTCGCAAAAAACATCCACATAATCGGCAAGCTTTTCCCTGGCTATTACAGGCAATACTTCATCAATCAGCATTTGTAAATAACTTTCCTTATTATTGGCATATTCTTTTGGTAAGGCATGAGCGCCTAAAAAGGTAGCTTTTACAACAACAGGATAATCTGCTTTCAGAAACTTAATAACACGAAGCATTTTTATTTCCGCTTCTTTGGTTAATCCATATCCCGATTTAATTTCAATAGCTCCTGTTCCCATTTGCATAACTTCCTCCAGACGCATTTTACTTTGCTGATACAGCTTATCTTCTGATATTTCCTGTAGTTGTTGTGCTGAGTTCAGAATCCCGCCTCCTCTTTTTGCAATCTGCTCATAGGTCAGGCCATTAATCTTATCTACAAATTCACCCTCTCTATTTCCGGCGTAAACAATATGTGTATGAGAATCGCACCAGGCCGGTAATATCAGCTTACCGGTTACATCAATTACCTCATCTGTATCATTATCCGGACAATTATCCATTTCTCCAAAATCAACAATATATCCGTTATCAATTAATAACCAGGCATTTTCTATAACAGGTAAATGACTCATATCCTTACCTGCAACAAATGATATGGGTTTTCGGCGAACCTGAACCAATTGCTTTATATTTTTAAATAGTGTTTTCATTTTCTTAGTAGTAAGTATCAAGACGCAAGTATAAAGTATCAAGATGATTTACTTGATTATCTGATAATTTTTAGATGAACACAGAGGCACGAATGCACAGAGCTTTTATTGGTTTTACTTTCCTTTTTCATCATATATCTTTTTTCATTTAATTGATATAAAAGAAACACTTCAATGTTCCTTTGTGACTCTGTGTTCTTTATTTCTTTAAAACAATCCTCTTAATATACCATCATTTACCAGATTTGGTAAGGTTACTTTTAAGTTGGGTGATCGTTCCATTTCGCGTTCTATTGCAAATCGGGCTTCTTTATTTCTGGCCCAGCTTCTGCGTGCTATACCGTTATTCACATCAAAAAAGAGCATGCTCTTAAGTTTTTCTTCTGTTTCCGGGGTACCATCCAATAGCATACCAAAGCCACCATTGATGACTTCACCCCATCCTACTCCACCTCCATTATGAATGGATACCCATGTGGCACCTCTAAAACTATCACCTATAACATTTTGAATGGCCATATCGGCTGTAAATTTACTGCCATCATATATGTTTGATGTTTCTCTGTAGGGAGAATCGGTTCCACTGACATCATGATGATCCCGCCCTAAAACAACCGGCCCAATATTACCGGATGCCACCTCATCATTAAAAGCCTTGGCAATCTTAGCTCGCCCCTCAGCATCTGCATATAAAATACGGGCTTGCGAACCTACCACCAACTTATTTTTCTTAGCATCCCGAATCCATGTAATATTATCCTGCATCTGCAATTGAATCTCTTTAGGAGAATGATCCATAATCTCCTGAAGCACCTGCATAGCTATTTCATCTGTACGATCTAAATCTGCCGGTTTACCAGATGTACATACCCACCTGAAGGGGCCAAACCCGTAATCAAAACACATAGGACCTAAAATATCCTGCACATAGGAGGCATACCGAAAATCTTTCCCATTTTTAGACATGATATCAGCACCTGCCCTGGAAGCTTCCAATAAAAATGCATTTCCATAATCGAAAAAATATGTTCCTTTTGAGGTATGTCGGTTTATGGCTGACGCCTGACGACGAAGAGATTCCTGCACCTTTTGTTTAAACAACTCAGGTTCCTCTCTTATTAATCGATTGGATTCTTCGTAAGTAACATCAACCGGATAATAGCCACCTGACCATGGATTATGCAAAGATGTTTGATCAGAACCGACATGTACAAAAATATTTTCCTTATCAAACTGTTCCCACACATCCACCACATTGCCGATAAAAGCAATGGAAACAGTTTCCTTATGCTCCCTTGCCTGCTTTACTCTGGTTATCAACCCCTCCATCGAATCAATTAAAACGTCCACCCATCCCTGATCATATCTTTTTTGTGCAGCTTTAGCATTCACTTCGGCACAAACGGTAACACAACCTGCAATGTTACCGGCTTTAGGCTGTGCTCCACTCATCCCTCCTAAACCGGCCGTTAGAAATATCTTACCTCCTGTATTTTCTCCCTGATCAAGTATTTTCCGAAAAGCATTCATGACTGTAATGGTTGTTCCATGTACAATACCCTGCGGTCCTATATACATAAAAGAACCTGCAGTCATTTGTCCGTATTGCGAAACCCCCAAAGCATTAAAACGTTCCCAATCATCGGATTTGGAATAATTAGGAACTACCATTCCATTTGTTACAACAACCCTTGGGGCTGCCTTTGATGAAGGAAATATGCCCATAGGATGACCTGAATACAAATGCAATGTCTGCTCTTCTGTCATTGTTGCCAGATACTGCATAGTTAGCAGATATTGTGCCCAATTTTGAAATACAGCACCATTTCCACCATAAGTAATGAGTTCTTCAGGGTGCTGGGCTACAGCTTGATCCAGATTATTTTGAATCATTAACATGATGGCTGCAGCCTGACGACACCGAGAAGGATAATCATTAATTGACCGGGCATACATTTTATAATCAGGCTTAAACCTGTACATGTAAATTCGACCGTACTCCTTTAATTCCAGAGCAAATTCCCTGGCCAATTCCTCATGCCATGCTTCAGGAAAATAGCGAAGTGCATTACGAATGGCCAGCTGCTTTTCCTCAAGAGTTAATATATCTTTTCTTTTAGGTGCGTGACTGGTATCCTGGTTATAGGCCTTGGGAGCTGGTAATTCTGCAGGTATGCCTTGTAATATTTGTTCCTGAAAAGTCATTTTTTTATAGTTTTATTATGATGTGGTTTCATTAAACAATAATGGCGACAGATTCGATATTCACTGTACTAACGAACAACAAACTCCCTATCGTGTACTAATTTCACCATTGCTGCAATATCATCCTTAATTAATCTGTCATCTTCAAGCTTATCCACTTTATTTCTGATTATAGAAAGATTTTCTTCAATGACAGGAGAAAAGCGATTTGGACGTCGAAACTCCATGGCTTGCGCGGCATACATTAATTCTATAGCAAATATCTTTTCCAGGTTTCCCAGAATCTGATTAAACTTTCTACCAGAAATACTTCCCATGGATACATGATCTTCCTGTCCTAAAGAAGTAGGAATACTATCTGCAGAAGGAGGAAAACACAATGATTTATTTTCTGTAACCAGAGCTGCTGTAGTGTACTGTGGAATCATAAAGCCAGAATTTAATCCTCCATGAGCTGTCAATAATCTCGGTAATCCATATTTACCTTCAAGCAATAAATAGCATCTTCTATCTGAAATATTTCCTAATTCTGAAGCAGCTATGCTGCAATAATCCAATGCCATTGCCAAAGGTTGTCCGTGAAAATTACCCCCGGAAATAGCCAAACTTTCAGTTAATACAATTGGATTATCAGTTACAGAATTCATTTCAATCTCAGCCAATTCGTTAAGATGCATCCACGCATTTCTGCTGGCACCATGCACCTGAGGCATACATCGAATTGAGTAGGGATCCTGAACGCGCTGGCAATGTTCATGTACTTTCACATTCTCAGAATCGGTTAGCAAAAAACGAATACGCTCTGCCACCCTCAGATTTCCTTTGAAAGGACGAATCCTATGTAATTCTTCCCGAAATGGGGATGCACTGCCCATTAAACCTTCCAAACTCATTGCGCCAGCCAAATCAGCCAGATCCAGCAAGTACTCCATCCTATATAATCCCATAATGGTATGAGCCAAAATAAACTGTGTACCATTAATCAATCCCAATCCCTCTTTAGCTTCTAACTTAAGAGGTGTCATATTTTCTTTCTGGTAGAATTCTTTAGTTGAGATAATCCTATCTCCAATCCAAAGTTCCCCTTCTCCCAGCAATGGTAGAAACAGGTGAGAAAGTGGCGCCAGATCACCTGATGCCCCAACAGATCCCTGCTCAGGAACCACAGGTAGAATATCATTTTCAATAAAGTATATGATACGTTCGATTAACGCTAACCGAACACCGGAGAAACCCTGACACAGCGCATGAACCTTACAGATCATCATTATTTTGGATAGCTCTTTATCTATGGGATTTCCAACACCAACAGCATGTGTAATTAACAGATTTTCTTGTAGTTTACTTGTTTCTTCTGGAGTTATTTGAGTATCACACAAAGGACCAAACCCCGTATTTATGCCATACACAGGCACGTTTGATTGCGACATCACATCAACCTTGCGTCGACATTCCTGTACTTTTTCTCTGGCTTTAGAAGTTAACTCAGCCTTTATTTCTCCTTTTGCAAGAGCGATTGTTTTATTAATCGTTAAATGATCTATCCCGTATTTGAACATGTTTTTTTAATTTATTTGCCAGCATTATTTTAATTGTCAAGGTGAAGCTGTAAAACGATCATTATCAAACCACCAATACCACAAACGACTATATTTTTACCTGACAGTCATATAAAATTGCTAAAAATGACGCGATTGCAAAACATATTGATACTCGATACCTGTATCTACACTTATACCCCTTGTATTTTTACAAATTTACGAGTAGTTTTGATACAGAATAAGACTATCTATTTTATCAATTGATACCTATGAGTAATCAAATAGAATTTCGACACTTTAAATATTTCTTAGCTGTTGCAGAGGATTTACATTTTCGTAAAGCAGCTGAACGCTTATACATATCACAACCAGGCTTAAGCAGACAAATAAAGCAAATGGAAGAGGAATTAGGCGTAAAATTATTTAAGCGTCATAACCGTAAGGTAGAATTAACGGAGGCTGGCACCTATTTAAAGCAAGAACTTAAAAGCAACTTTCAACGGTTGGATGACTTATTACATCATGCCAGATTACTAAATGATGGCGTTCAGGGAAATATCAGATTGGGATTTGTTGGATCTGCTATGCAAAAGGTAATTCCTGAATTATTACTCAAATTCAGGAGCACTCATCCCAATGTACTTTTTAACCTGAATGAAATGGACAATAAAAAACAGATTAAAGCATTACTCAACCAGGAAATTGATATCGGATTTGTTCGCATGGAACGGGTACCTAAAGGTCTTGAAATAAAATCGCTGTATGAAGACACCTTTTCGTTGGTATTACCGCAAGAGCATCCTATTAATGAAAGTAATTTAGATTCTGTTATTCAATTAAAGGATGAATCATTTATACTCTTTGATTCGACTTACAGCGAATCGTATTACGAAAAAGTAATGCAGATTTTCGATGATGCAGGATTTTCTCCTATAGTTTCACATTCTACAGTTAATGCCAATACTATTTTCAGACTAGTAGAAAATAATTTTGGAGTATCTATTGTTCCGAGCATTCTTCAACATGGCTTTAATCTGAACATTAAATTCATTGAACTTAAAAACATACCACAAAGAACTACCCTTAAAATGATATGGAATGGCAACAGTTCAAATCCAATTTTAAAAAGCTTTTTGGAGGTGAATGCGTAGGAAAAAGATTAATAATAATAATAATAATAATGTTTCATATGGATTCAATATAATTTTTGGGATTCAGATGGCTTATAAACAGGTTAATGAAAATTTCTATCTTTAATTTAATAATTAACAAACAAATTTTACAAAATGAAGAAACAAATTCTATTACTAACATTCGGATTAATATCAATTTACTCATTCAGTCAAGACTTTTCATCATTAAAAGATTACAAGTTTACAGACAAAAGCGACTACAAGAAGTCAGAAAATCAAGTTCTTGAATGCAGCAATTATTTATTCAAAACCCCTTTTCAAAAAAATGATTTAAACAGATTGTATGCTATTCAATATATTATGAAATGGATGGAAGGAACTCCTGATTATACATTCAGCATAGATGATAAAGCTATGGAAATAACAAAAGGTAACAACGACCTATTACCTTTATATCTGGGAGCAATGACAAAAGCTGTACTTGAATCGAAGAGCAAACTCAGCGACATACAGATTTATGAAAAAGCTTCTGATTATATAATGCAATACTGTTCCAATAAAAACAACAATATGAAACCGACTAAGGCGATCAAAAAGATGATAAAAACTGTAGTTAAACATCATATAACAATAAATTAAAGGCCTATTATAATAATAAAATAGGCCTTTTTATGAATAGTTAATACTTATATTTTAGAAATTATTTAATCAAATGAACAACAAAAATACATTATTACAAATCACTCAAAATGGAATGGGACAAGGTGATGACCATTTAGCTCTTCTGCTAATAACCAACTATTTTAACCTGATACTTAAAGAAAATAATTTACCTAAATTCATTACTTTTTATAACGGTGGTGTAAAACTAATATGTTACCCCTCACCCGTCATTGATTCTTTAAAAAATCTTGAACAAAGAGGTGTAAAACTAATAGCTTGTAAATCATGTTTAAATCATTTTAATTTAACAGATCAAGTGACTGTTGGACATATTGGTAGCATGGTAGATATTATTGAGCTTCAGAATTTAGCTGATAAGGTGATAAACCTTTAACCCGGATAATATGTATTAGAAATTCATTATGAAAATTGAAAGTAAGATAAAACAAGGCTTAACAGAAACCACACATAGCAACGTTTTGGCGAGTTGAGGTTTGAATAAATTAGGTTAATCTCTTTAATTTAATTGTTAATTGACTATCTAAAACAAGAATGGAATACTTAAAAATTAATCGGAATCTCTGGAATAAGAAAACCGAAATACATTATATTCAGACTTTTACGATGTAAAATCTTTTATTAATGGTAAAGACTCTTTGAATTCAATTGAACTGGAATTGTAAAGTTGAAGATATGAATCTGGCCATGGATAATTCAAATTTTAGAGGCAAATGTGCGAATAAATTGAAAACATTAGAAGTTCAAATTTCAACTAATTTCGACATTAGACTTCCTCAATCGCTTAATTATAAGTTAAAAACAGATGACTGTAGCAAAATAAGAATGTATTAACCTGAGTTCGACATAAAATTTTGGATTCAGACCGCCTATAAATAGTGAGATTCAACTGAAAATTATGAAAGAAT
>JBNKGY010000062.1:0-18499 GCA_050290065.1 Marinilabiliaceae bacterium | reverse complement strand
GGATGCCAACGGAGACATCTGGTTTTCGGTAAATTATATTGGATTATATCATAGAATCACGCCCAATTTTAATTTTAATTCCATCTCTCCTCAAAACAGCGCATTAAACTTTCATTTAATCCGATCTCTTTTAAAAGATGATAATGGAAATTTATGGATTGGCACAGATGGTGGGGGACTTAGCATTTACAATACACGTACTCAGAAAATCGCTCCTTTTAAAAAAGCCCTGTCCTCTGATACACCATGGAACCCCAAAGCGGTTCTCAAAATTTTTAAAGACAGCAGAGGCCTTATTTGGATAGGATCCTATTCTGAAGGATTAGCCAGCTATTCTCCGCAAACAAGAAAAATTACTCACTACCCGATAGCTATTAAAAACAACACCAAAGCATTGAATAGAATATTTGATATTGAAGAAGATAAACATGGTAATTTATGGCTGGCTACAAATGGAAATGGTTTAATATACTTTGATGTAGAGAAAAAAATGGCTTACCCGATAGAAAAAATGAAGCCTCAAAATGAAATTCTTGAAATGAATAAACATTATAACGATGTTTACCTTGAAGGAAACGGAAATATCTGGATAGCCATGTATTATGGTCTTGCCATTTGGAATCACAAAAGAAACACCTATACCTTTTTTTCTGATCAGCACAGTAACTTCACTAACGATCCGGTTTACTGCATTGAGAAACTCAATGATAATGTGATTTTAATTGGTACCTACCTGGGGTTTTATTCCTATAATATTCAAACTGCTGAACTTAAAAAATACACTACTGAAAACGGGCTTGTAAACAATACTGTTACTTCTATTATTCCGGTTAGCAATGATATGGCCTGGCTTTCAACATCAAATGGCATTTCAAAATTTAATAATAGCGATGAATCATTTGTCAACTTTACGCAATACGATGGACTGCCTTTTAATGAGTTTTTAGTAGCCTCGCGTTGTAAAGATAATTCCGGTGAAATTTATTTTGGCGGTGTAAATGGTTTTATATCTTTTTATCCAGATAGTATTAAAGTAAAACAAACAAAACCAAAACTTTATATTTCCGATTTTAAAATTTTTAACCGGAAACTTATCAATGGATATGTAAATGAAAAAAGAAGAGTGCTTCAAAAAGTAATAAACTACACTGACACCATTAACCTGAAGTATGCCGATAAAAATTTTTCGTTTGAATTTGCTGCTCATGACCTTATCTCACCAGAAAGAATAGAGTATGCCTATAAGCTGGAAGGTTTTAACGAGGAGTGGACCTACACTAGCTATCAAAACAGATTAGCCAATTACAGCAACCTGGCTGCAGGCACCTATATATTTATGGTAAAATCAACTGATTTGAGTGGCGAATGGATTGAGCCACCCCGAAAAGTAACCATTATAATGTCGCCTCCATTTTGGCAATCAGAATGGGCGTATCTTATCTATTTTGTGATTATAGCCGGATTGATCATCCTTATTTCTGCTTCATTTCGGTTTAGAGTTCATATGAAAAATAAATTACAAATTGAACATATCGAACACTTAAAAAATGAAAGTCTGAGCCAGGCAAAATTTCAGTTTTTCACCAATATTTCACACGATATCAGAACACCTTTATCTATGATTATGGCTCCCTTACAAAACCTGTTAAAAACCTCGCTTACAGCAAAACAAAAGAATTATGCAGCATACATCAATCGTAATGCAAAGCGAATGCAACAACTGGTGGATCAATTACTTGAATTACACAAGGCTGGCAACACAAACCAAACTTTAATTGAAGAAAGTGTTGATGTGGTGAGTTTGATTAACGATTTAATTTCACTTTTCGATATCAGTGCTGAAATGCAAAAAATAAAACTGGCATTTGAAACAAATTATACATCATTAAAAGTAATTAGCGATAAATATAAACTGGATAGAATTTTATACAACATTATATCCAATGCAATAAAACATACTCCGGAAGGTGGTGAAATTAAAATTAACCTGGACATAAACACTTCAAATAAGGAAACAGAACACTATTATACCATTACCATCAGCGACAACGGAGAAGGTATTAGTTCCGAAAATTTAAACAAAATTTTTGATCGGTATTATCAGATTAAATCAACCAACAAAGAGATATCAGAGGGATTAGGTATTGGATTGGATATTACATTAAAACTGGTAAAACTACTCAACGGTGAAATTAAAGTTGAAAGTACTCCTCAAGAAGGAACCTCATTTTCACTTAGCTTCCCATTACAGTTGACTCCTGAAATGAGTTCAGAAAAACCCACGATCAAGGAAACCGCCGTAGCATCTGATCCTTTGGTAATTGACGAAGATCATAAACTCACGTCCGGAGATGCAAAAAAAACCATCTTGTTTGTTGAAGATGATCCTGAAATTCTCAGTTTTCTTGAAAAAGAATTTAAATCTGATTACAACATTTTAAAAGCCACCAATGGTAAAATGGCCTGGGAAATACTACAAAATGAACTGCCCGCATTAGTATTAAGCGACGTTTCAATGCCCAAAATGGATGGAACCGAATTATGCAAAAAGATAAAATCCACCTTTGAAACAAGCCATACCCCGGTTATTTTATTAACCGCACGAATTGCTCCGGAAGATGAAATTGGCGGTATTGAGACCGGTGCTGATGACTATATTCATAAACCGTTTAATATTCAAATACTACGATTGAAAATTCAGAATATCATTGAAGCTCGTGAAGTGCTCAAGAAAAGATTCTCACAAACCAATAACTTTGTCGCCAAGGAAATGACCGTTACCTCACCCGATGAAATTTTTTTGCAAAAAGCGATCGACTATGTAAAAGAACACCTTGAGAGTTCTGAATTATCCGTTGAAAAAATGTGTGGTGAACTGAATATTAGCCGGGTTCACCTGTATCGAAAACTAAAAGCACTTACCAATCAATCTCCAACTGAATTTATTCGAATTATTCGATTAAAACAGGCTGCCTCTTTATTATTACAGAACAAACTAAACGTATCAGAGATTGCTTATCTGGTAGGGTTTAATTCTCATCAATATTTCAGTAATAGTTTTCAAAAACACTTTAATATGTCGCCTAAGGAGTACATTGCTCAGCACCAAAAATAAAAGGCCTGCGCTAAATAGTGTTCGTCTATAAAGTCCAAGTACTGTGTTGTTGCTCAAAATCCAAATCCTCATATACGTTAGTATACTGCGGTTTGAATTTTTCACACGCCTTGCATTTAAACTTTATAGACCAAACACCCGACTTTATGGACAGACACTAAATAGTTCAGACCCTCGAAATGTATTTACAAATAATAAATAATGCTTAACAATTATTTCTCAATTTTTAATTATTTGCGCTTACTATGGCATTTGCAATTTCAGGAAATACCCATTGCATAGTGTTACGATTTATGATGCCAAATTCATTCGAACCTCCGTTATCCCACCATATAGGGCAAATACCTTTACTAAGGCAACCGCTGGTATAGTAGGCTGCATGACGAATCCGGTCTTCGGTATTGTTATGATTCAGATTAGCCCATTCGCCTAATACCACAGGAATTCCATTAGCAACAAACTTCTGATAAATCCTATCAAACTCAGCATCCAATGCTTGCTTATCTGCATCAGATCCCCAGTCTTTCCCATTCTCTCCTAAACAAAGTTCATATGGAAAATAATTATGGATTGATACAAGTAAATTTGTTGATTCCGGCAAAACAAATCCATCAATAGCCACCGGAATTGATGAAGCGGCATAAGGTGATATCATCAAATATCTGTCGGCATTCCTACTTCCGGTTGCTCTTATGGCATCCACACTTACCTGATGATACTGGTTGATACAATCCCGTCCTTCTGCAGTACCTCCAGACCATTCCTTTGTAGAACCTTTTAATCGGGGCTCGTTGAGTGTTTCAAAAATTAAATGATGATCGTATTCTTTAAATCGAGTAGCTATTTGAGTCCAAACTTTTCCCAGTTGATCTTTTACCTGATCTACATTTGCATATTTGGGTATGATCCATTCCTCATCGTGATGGATATTAACAATGACATACATCTCGTTAGACAAACCATAATTAACCACTTCCTCAACCCTGTCGAGCCATTCCTTTTCAATGGTATAATCCGGAGAATCACCCATATGGAATTGCCAGGTTACCGGTACTCTCAAGGTTTTAAATCCCTTAGCACTTATGGCATCAATTAATTCCTGAGTTGCTTTCGGATTACCCCAGGCTGTTTCATCGTTTCCATGCGCATCCAAAGTATTACCTAAATTCCAACCAACGCCCATATTGGCAACAAATGCCATACCTTCTTTATTTAAATCAGGTTTCTCCACGGTAGTAAATGTAAATTGAATATCCTGATCTAATGGTATATCAAAGGTGTTTATTACCGAACCCTTGGGGATACTAATGTCGTAAGTTGTATTGTAATCTAAATCTATTGTAAATATAAGTTTGGTAAATGAGGCCTTTACATCAGCGGGATTACCATTAATAGTTATTCCGTGATTGGTTGCGAGTGTCACTACTTCATCAAAGGAGACTTCCACCGCTGTTGAAATACCTACTTTGGTATCATCATTTTCGGGGATGCTTGATCTGAACTCCGGTGAAGTTCGTATACTACCATCACTCTCAGTGCAG
Organism: Marinilabiliaceae bacterium; assembly: GCA_050290065.1. Taxonomy (GTDB): domain Bacteria; phylum Bacteroidota; class Bacteroidia; order Bacteroidales; family Marinilabiliaceae; genus Saccharicrinis. The sequence continues at coordinate 13,843 of JBNKGY010000062.1, read as the reverse complement.
CCTGTACATGAAATCAAAAGCATTACCAATAAAAAGCTACAAATATATTTCATCTGTTTAAAATTTAGTTAATTGCTGTTTTTCTATCTACAATATGCATCAGAAATTTTATTGCACATTGAAATTGTACTCATTTCACTATGCGGTTAGCGTTAAATAGTGTTCGTCTATAAAGTCCAACTACCGGGTTGTTGCTCAAAATCCAAATCCTCATATACGTTAGTATACTGCGGTTTGAATTTTTCACACACCTTGCATTTAAACTTTATAGTCCAAACACCCCACTTTATGGACTGGCACTATTTACATCCCGAATCACCAAACGCCTTATCGTTAGTCTCCTGTAAACATCTTCCCTCAGTCCGAAAATCCCATTAATTTACGGACTGGGTCAAACGCAACTGCAAATAAATGACCAGTAAAATAAATGCTTCATTACGGAAAGTAATTATACCTTGAACTTTTAGATTTAGCTGGCCTGAAAAAAGTTTAGATCGCTTTTATTTTTTAGGTTTTAACCTAACCAATAATATATCATGACGTTGGATTTCTGCTTTTAGATTTTTCTTTGTTGAGCCCATATCCTTTTTGGCAAATAAATCCCGGATTAAGAATTCTTTATCCTCAATCTTTAAAGAATGGTTTGAAACATTATCAGAAATCGGGTGCTTATTCCAATCATAATCAATAGAAATTGTTTCCTCAGTCATATTCACAAATCCAATAGCCCACTCATCATTGGCTAATGGTTTCACCCATACTTCCATGGGGCCTTCATCTGAATGGCGATACGCCTGAATTCCAAGTTTATCTTTATTAAGAGCAATAACTTCTTCGTTGGTTAAAATCTCAATAGTCTCATCGCGAACTGCTCTCAAGTCGTTACCCATAATTAATGGAGATGAGAGCATCACCCACATAGCAAAATGAACCCGATCTTCGGCATCTGTCATTCCGTTACCTACTTCCATCATATCAAAATCATTCCAGTGTCCGGGACCTGAATATTTACGAATATCCTTGCGCATGTTTATAATTTTCCAAACTCCCCATGAGGACCAGTTTCCATGTGACACTCCGCAATCCCAGCAATTGATTATATCACCTGATATGCGCCACATATGTCCCATTTCTTCTCCCCATTTCCATGGATCATTGTCTCCCCACTCACAAATACTAAAAACAATATCACGACCTGTGGCATATAAGGCATCACGCATGGTTTGATAGGCCCCTTTGGCATTCAGATTTTCTGTATGACACCAATCGTACTTTAGAAAATCGACTCCCCAATCAGCATAGAGCTTTGCATCCTGAAATTCAAAGCCTCTACTTCCGGGAAATCCACCACAAGTCTTGTTTCCTGCACAATTGTAAATGCCAAATTTTAATCCTTTAGAATGTACATAATCCACTAAAGCTTTTATTCCATTGGGAAATTTCTTAGGATCAGGCACCAGGTTATTATTTTCATCACGCTCCATAGCCATCCAACCATCATCCAAAACAATATATTCGTATCCGGCATCTCTTAATCCACGTTCTACAAATGCGTTTGCAATATCTTTTACCAACTGTTCATTTATGTCAACAGCAAAGGTGTTCCAGCTATTCCAACCCATGGGAGGCGTTAGTGCTAAACCTTCTCTTTTTTGTGCAAAAACCGAAAGGTTTAAGGCAATCATAATAACAAATAGACTTAATCTTTTCATGTGATTATATTTTATTTTCATTTAAGTTGCTTAATGAGTAGCTTTATTTTCATATGCATTATTCATATTGGGACTTTGCCCAAGAGTATTCTAATTGCCTGATTCAATAATTCAACCCAATTATACGTTGTAGTTAACAATACTCCCATCTAATGATGTTATTAAACGCTTCAAATCAGCTTTGACCTGATTAAATTGAATTCGATTTTAACAGTGACTAATATAACATATTCAAATTAATATTCTGCACCGTAATTCATTAGTATCAGCAAGAAAACTCCATTTTTTTCGTTACTCTTGCTCTCAAAATGATCATTTACGGCAGTAAACTCACATTTTTCGAGCTTCGAAAACCTCAAAAATGAAGCTTTCTTATCTGCCACTTGAGTTTTCATGCAAGTACTGGTTATTCATCTATGATGATGGCCTGTCTATTCGTATTTAATCTGCTATAACTTTCAATTAAAGCTCGGGTATTATGATAAGGACATTTCCAGAATCCCACTTTACAATCACTTAGCACAGGAATTTTATTTTTATCGACACGCCAATACCATTCTCCATTTATTGTGTCTTTGATATTTGCTTTCACAAATTCCCATATTCGAATGGCTTTATCCAGATAGAGTTCATTACTACTCACTTTATAAGCATCAACTAATCCTATAATGGCCTCAGCCTGAACCCACCAATGTTTATCTGTATCTATAAGCTCTCCATGCTGTTCGTAAAATACACTTCCATCCGTATCTGTTCCATCGGCCAGCACTTTATCAATCACCCGAATTGCCAGCTTCTCCATTTCATTAATAAGTAATTCATCCTTTAATACTCTTGCAGCATCACATAATAACCAGCCTGTTTCAATATCATGACCGAACGAAATTCCAGTTGATTTAACACTCCAATCCATATCAAAGAACAACTGAAACTGAGCTGTATCCTTATTCAATATCTTATCCTTAAACAACACCAACAGTTCCTGAATACATTGCTTCAAATTAGAATCCTGCCATACGGAGTACAAATTCGTATACGGCTCAATAATATGCAGATGCGTATTCATTGATTTAGGTTCTTTGGCATCCTTCTCGCTTAAGCGCATATCACTTAATGGGTTCCAATTTCTTCCCAGTGCTTCTATGTAACCACCATCTTTCTCATCTCTAAATTTCTCTTCTACAATTTTAAACAGATCGATGGCATATTGTTTACTCTTTTCATCTCCTGAGGCCTTATAATACTCAGCAAGGGCATAAATACCAAAACCCTGTGCATAAGCTTGCTTACGATCATTTGCAACAGAACCATCAGTATGTACTGCCCAATACAATCCTCCATAATCATGATCGTAAAAATGAGTCAGCAAATAATCGAAGGCACGTTTTGCTAATTCCAGATATTTCGTATTCTTACTATGATTGTATGCTGAAGAAAATGACCACAACAGGCGGGCATTTAGCACTGCTCCTTTATCTGCTTTTGTATTGACTTTTCCTAATGAACTCAACTCTCCAATAAAACCACCCTTAACTTCATCCACGGTATTATTTGCCCAGAATTCGTGAATTGCAATCCATTCTTGATGTATGTCATCAAGAAAGACTTCTAATAATTCAATCTCTTTTTTTATCATATCTTAATCCATTCCACTTTTAACTTCAGCTGAAATTAAATTTCATACTAACCATTAAAATTGATTTGCAAAACTCTAACTCGAGCTACGTAATAGCACACATTGTGCTTTTCCTATATCACATCGACTTCTATGTTTACTTCAGATCAGGCATCTGATCACGAGTAACCACATAATCTATACTAAAAGCATCAATCCACCACGCAGCATTGGCATGCATATGATCTGTACTTGTAAAAGAAGTATTGTTTATAGTGTTAGTTCTTTCATAATCGTACCAAGACATAAAATAGGACCACTTAGCTCCAGCCGACCATTGCTCTGACATTTTAGCAACACTCCCTAATTCACTTAATGTGACTATTTTGTTAGGAAACCTCTCTTGTATCGAATTAAATTGTGAGGCAATATCTGATGCATCGTCATTTGAATAAATATCTCTGCCTACAATATCAACATACTCGTCTCCTGGATAGAAGGGATCATCCTTTGTTTGTGTATTCCAAACCCATATCAGGTTATCTAATCCCTGACTTTCGAAATAATCAAACATAAAAATCCAAATATCTTTATATACATCGGCACCACCCGTACCCCACCAAAACCATGCTGTTCCGTTAGAATATTCATAAATATTTCCGGCAGCTTCATGTAAAGGACGCCAGATAACCGGAATATTTTTGGCCTGAAGTAATTTCAGATATCCCGCAATCTTCTCCAAATCTGCTTTGGCCAATGTATTCTCCCAGGTCCCTTCTATGGTAACATTCGAAGCTTTAAATGTTGTTTCACTAGGTTTGTAAGTATAATCTTCAGTACCATAAACATACCCTTCTCCTCCATTAAATTTCGGAACTAACCAATGCCACGACGCACTTATTAAACCATTATTGCTCCACCAATCTTCAATAAAACCGGTTTGAGAATAATCGATCCAATTGGCAGGAGAAAAGGGTAAATGAATGTAATCCATTGTTGCCATGGCCGGATATTTACCCGTATGTTGTTTGACCCATTCAGCTTCATTGATATTCCAGGCAACATTTGATTGTACTGCAGAAATACATTTTACACCGTAATTTTCTTTCAGGAATTTATATACATTTACGGCTTCTGGTGAAGCATTTACGCTGACCAGATTAGTATCAATTATTAAAGATACCGGATCTTTAGTCCTAAAAGAAATAATAACTTCGTCTGCCGTACTTCCTACTGGTCCTTTAATTACTCCGGCAGGTATTTTCAACGTATACTCAGTAGCCTCTTCAAGAGTCACCTTAACGGTTAACTTTGTATATGCAGCTATTACATGGGTAACCAGAACATTATTCAAGGTAATTCCATGAGGATTTAACAGGACAACATTTTCATTATAGATAATTTCTATAATTGCATCACCTTTATTAACATTGGTTACACCCTGAAAACTACAACTTACAAATTCAGGAGGATCGGTATCAACAACTCCGTTACCTTCATCTTTACTACAGGAAATAAATATTAAAACAAATCCCAATAAACCTATCCATAATATTTTCATGAAATCTTATTTTAAAGATAGCCTTCTTAATGTCAGAAGGCTATCTCTAAATTTTTAATTATATTTTTTACGAATCTTCTTATATAATATTTTTAAATAAGAAGAGATATTATCTTCCCCTTATTATGCTTTATCATTTGGAAATGCCAGAGATCTATTTGAGTGCCACTTTAGTGACAATATAATCACCCCCATAAGATCCAAAACCTCCACTGTTTTGAATAGATGCTATATCTTCAGCAGTCAACATAAACGATATGTTCGAGGAGCCGGCAGCAATCTTTATGTTTCCTTCGCCTGAGTCATCACCTGAGTCTGTAGCAATGGCAATCGTTGAAGGTAATGCTGCCCAATTTCCGTTACCCAGGCGCATGGTAGCATCAGCATCTGCGGTATAATAGACATACATGGTCTGTCCCACCGTCAATCCACTGAAATCGTATCCACCCCAAGTTAAGGCTGTGAATGATGAGCTCCAGCCGGAAACTGAGGACGAACCTTCCCATATAGGTGTTGGAGGAGAGAAGTCCTTCACCCAGGAAATAGATGAAATAATCATGCCGTCACCCTGAAGTATTATTGAGTAACCCCAATCGCTATAAGGGAACAACGACAATGGCAGGTCGATGTAATCGGAAGCCGCTAAAGTTGCTACATTTTCAGCATTGTCAGTGCCATCATACACAAGACCCCAGTGACCGTCGAACACTTTCATTTGTGGAGCCTCGTTGGTCTTGGTATATCTGATACGCACGTAGGAATCAGCTGGTGCACCTGAAAAGTCGATATTCAGAGTATAATTATTGCTCCAATTGGCCAGCTCCGTTGGGGTATTATACAAAACAGTTTCAACCAAACCTGATGCTTCAACCTTAATCGTATAATCAACGTTTGTTGTACCAGACACCAAGGTCAATTTATTATCGCCAACATTAACACCCACAGCAACATAAAGAACAGTTCCTACAAGTAAATACTGTGTATTTTCATCATTAAGAAGAACGTTGCTAAGATTGGCGCCATTAACTACTGAGCACTCCAACAAATTACCAACTGTAGTCGTTTCCGAAATAAATTCAGAAACAGCACAGAATGAAAACGTATTGATATTAAGATTTCCAGCAGCAACTGTTTCACCATTATCCATCACCAACGTTACGCTGTTTGTTTCGGCCTCAAGAGGAACTATTACTTTAAAACCATCGCTGGTAGCTGAAGCTTCTGCTTCGATATCACCAAACATAACCGTTGTCACACGACTGCCCAAAGTAGACACAATAGTGAGCTCATCCAGAGGAGTAGCATCGGATGGCAATGTGGCTACCGGCTTAGTAGTTACAAAACCATCAACGGTCACTGTTGTACCATTGTACATTGCCAATGTGATTGTTCCGCTTTGAGCTGCTGTCTTTACTTCGAGATTTATCTTGCCATCCGTAACTGTTACAGGTGTAGCCACATCACCCGTAAATGTTGCTGTGGTTACTAAGTCGAGATCTGTACCAGCAATAACAACCGTTTCACCCACACCATAGGAATCTTTTAGATCTTCAATGGCTGCTGTAGGTTCAATAAGTGTGATATCACCAACTGCAATTTCAATACCTGAGGGTAACATCGACGTCACTGAACCACTTTTTGCAGTGGTTGGTACAGTCATCACAATACTGGTAGCACCTTGACTCTCAAATTCTGTTACTGTAACGTCTCCACCCAATGTAAAACCAGTTACCAGATCAAGATCTGTTCCAGTAATGGTTAGGGCAGTACCTGGTTTAACAGGATTTGGCGTAACTTCAGCAATAACAGGAATTACAATGCCCAGTTCTTCTTCTGAATAAATAATGATAGGATCTTCAGCACCATTAGACAATGCAATTTTACCTGTTTGAGCTTCTGAAGGAACAATTAGTTTGATTTCCTTACGGGATTTACTGATAAAATCAGCACTGTCAACAACAACCCGATCTGTAAAAATAAACTCAGCAACCCTGTTCAGGTAATCACCTGTTAAAGTTAGTTGTTCTCCGGGTTTAATGGAGGTTACCGATAAAGCATCCAGCACGATAGGTTCATCAAAACCGATTGGCGTTTGGGTAGTAATAGACCCATCAGCGAATCTTAGCTCCAAATAACCCTCCATTGCTGTTTGAGGAACAATTAGCTTTATACTTTTTGCGGATTGTTCGGTAAATTCGGATTTTGCAATTTCAATTCCATCAGGAATAATGATAGAATTTACTTTATCCAGATTATTTCCGATGAACCTTAATTCGGCGCCTCTTTGTATTGGCATTGGCCCATAACTTAGCAGTTGCGTTTCATTGCTTCCTCCATCATCGTCATCTTCACACGACGTTAGAGCAAGTGATAGCCCTAGTAACCCTATGAAAAAATACAGGATTACCGACTCTATTTTATTGATATATTTTATTTGCATCATATTATTTTTATCTAATGAAATACTACATAGGAACAATACGAATATTGTCAATACACATATGAACGTTACAATCGGTTCCTTCAACTCCTCCATTCCAGACAAAGAATGTTAGTCCTCCAAGCATATCTGTTGTCACATTTTCATCGGCGTCAGTTCCGTCATGCAAATAATGGAACTCAGTCATTGGAATGGTAACGGTTATCCAGCCATCTGTTTGGAAACTACCTGAACTAGCCCATGGCATCCATAACCCACGAGGAGTAACTCCATCGGCAATGTATCCATTAGTACCGCTAACGTCATATGAAGTAAATATCATTTGCAGGGCGCTTGCACTCCATGGTTCTAAAACGTTACACTCAAACTTCAATACAGCTGAACTTAAATCACCATCATAAAATGGCTCATTTGGTCGACCATTAGAAGCATTCCATAAGTTAAAACTGTGTGCATCTTCATTCCATGTGGCTCCAACTTCTCCAGACATAGCTCCATTAAACAGCACATAGTTTCCACTAATTCCTTCAGGATCAGAATTGGCAATAACTCCAGAACGCCAGCCACCTGAGGCATCCAGATTATCCCAATCTAAAATATAATTACGATCATCGCGGAAATAGAATGATGAACGGGATGATCCATAAATACTCTTTACGGTAAGCTGACCTACTCCAGAACCTTCTGGTACAATTACTTTTATTTCATCAAAATCATCACTAACGCTTACTACTTCCGCTTCTATTTCTCCAGGAAAAAACACTTGCAGTGGAACATTAGGATCATTTATAAAATAACTTCCTTTAATAACAGCTTCATCTCCATCCGGAACAAACTCGCACAACATTGATGACGGTGAAGGAGGTGGAACAACCACATTAAAGTCATATGTTAAAGTATCTTTTCCAGCTATCATAAAGATTTTATCAGATACTTCACCTGGAATTTCATTAGGTATGGTAACAAATAAAACATTTGAAGTAATAAAGCTGGTGTTTAAATAGGCTTGCTTATCGTTAAACCACATTTCAGTAATACTGGTAAGATTATCACCAATTAAAGCAATAGTAGTATTTAACGAAGCACTAACGATTAAGGAATCAGCCTTTTCCGGATCTGACATTCTAATATAGTTTACGGTAGGCGTACCTCCCGTAATCTCATATTCATGAGGATATTCCTCGCATGATTGAAACATTACTCCAATGGAAGAAACCATCATTAAAAGTAGTGTGACAAATATATTTTGATTATTCATATTTTTCATATTGAACTTCTTTATAGAAATTAATTATAACCTATAGAACTAAAATCAAATTCTACTGGCTCATCCATTAATCCCGGGTTTAATGATAAATCAACTTCAGGGAATGGGATGGTAAAATCAGCATCTGTAAGTCCTGTAACTTTATGACTAAAGATCTCAAGATTGGAATTGTCTCCATTTAGATAAAAATCATCAAGTCCCTGCCAATTACCGCGCTCCTGATCCATGATCATTGCTTTTGCTTCGGCTGGTTTATAATAATGTAATCTAACAATATCATACCATCTGTCGCCTTCAAGTGCTAATTCTTTCCGCCGTTCATTGTCAACATCCTCAAATGTAAAGCTGGTAGCATCAACATGACTTCCTTTTAATGCACGTGCACGAACTGCATTTAATGCGCTTAATGCAGATGCATCACTTGATGATGCTGCATCACCTAATACTGCCTCTGCATATATCAGGTATACATCAGCCAAACGAAGAATGTGAGTACTTAACGGAGTGCTCATACGATCAAGGCTTTCATACCCTTGAGCCTGTGCATCGGCCAAACGACCTACAATATGCTTGGCACAATTTGAACCTGATCCACTGGAAAAAATGATTGAACCTTCATAAACTCCATCGGAAGAGCTATCCCAGTTATAAGTAAATCCGCCTTTGTCAACCCAAAAATAATCATAGTAATCACCATACATCATCATTGTTGCTTTGCGACGTGTATCACGATAATTTCTGGTTAATTTATCTGCACTTTCTTCATAGGCAGCTTGCAGATCGATAGTTGGATACACCCAATTACCCCATGATTGTACCGCATCAGAAAAGTTTGTTAAAGATAAATCAGACTGTAATGAATTTTGACTGGTCCATTGCGAACCAACAGTCCATTGCCATGCAATTAAACTCTCTTGCGAGAAGTTTCCTTTTAGTTGAAAGATATCGGCATATTCAGGTTCTAATTCACGGCCACTTTCTTCAATAACTATTTTAGCATACTTAGCAGCTTCAGCTAAATCTTCAGCATTTCGTGAACCACTCATCCCATAACCAGATTTAGTTAGGTAAACTTTTGCCAATAATCCACAAGCACTATACTTATCTATTCTACCTTTTTCATTTTTTTCAGGTAATAATTCAATCGCATCTATTAAAGTTAAGGTTATATACTTATAAACATCCTCAACCTTATTACGTTTTAAATTTGCAGATGAGTTATTGGCAATGATGGATGCATTATCATGAATAATAGGCACTGCACCAAAACAACGTACTAAATAGAAATAAGCCATGGCTTTCCATGTCATAGCCTCACCCTTTACAGTTTTTTTAGCATACTCTGTAACAGCAGGACCGGATTTCAAATCCACATTTTGAATAACACCATTGCAATAGGCATTAACAGACCATAAGGAAGCTGATGCATTGGCAATATCAACATCTGAATTATTTAATGTGAAATTGGTATATCCATCATCAATACCAAATACGATATTTCCGGCCAACACATCACCAATTTTCATAAATCCACGTTGAAAATCATACCACGGAGAGTTATAGATTGAGTTTACAGATTGAAACACTTGTTCGTCATTCTTATAAAAACTATCAATCGTATATGAATCTTCGTTCGGACGATCTAAAAAGTCTTTACAAGACATTGTTAGACCTAGAATTAAGATGACTATTAAAAGTCTTTTTATTTTATATTTTTTCATCACAATTACTTATTAGAATGATACATTTAAACCAAAGGTGAATACCTGCGGTGATGGATAACGACCATTATCCAACCCAAATACATTTGGACTCTGGGTACTGGCTCCCACTTCCGGGTCGAATCCTGTATAATTAGTAAATGTTACCAGGTTTTCAACACTAGCATACACTCTTGCATTACCTAAGTGAATTTTTTCAACGATGCGTTTTGGCAATGTATACCCAAGAGTGATATTTTTAATTCGTATGAAAGAACCATCTTCGATGTATCTATCTGATATTCTATCATTATCATTTGGGTCAGCAGCCACTGCTCTTGGTATTTTAGTAGAAGAGTTAGCCACTCTTACATTACTTACATCTTCCCAAAAATTTTCAATGCCACTATTATTTGGGTACACCACTGCACCATCAATAGCTTCTAATCTGGCTCTATTATTTACAACCGCCAACTGGTTGGTCCAGATACTCTTCATATTTGATAGATTAATGGCAGTGTAATTCATTACGTCATTTCCGTATGAACCATGTAAGTATACACTTAAATCAAAATTTTTATACGAGAAAGTATTGTTAAACCCAAAGGTAAAATCAGGCATTGGTGATCCGATTTTTGTACGGTCGTATGAATCAATAATACCATCAGGTTTTCCATCGGGACCGCTGATATCTTTAAATTTAATATCTCCAACATAGGTTGTACTACCAAACATAAATGATTCTCCATCCTCAGGGTATGCTGAAGGTCTTGGACTATTCTGCAAATCATTTAAATCCTGATAAATTCCATCAGTTACATAACCATAAAAGTTAAATAACGGATCACCTACTTCAGTAAGAGAAACCACATCACTCCATTGTCCATAACCTTCGATATGAGCAGAAGGAGTTCCATCGAGTGCGACTAACTTATTCCTGTTAAAAGAAATTTGGAAATCAGTATCCCATGTAAAGTCACCTTTCATATTATGGGTGGTTAATGATACTTCTAACCCTTTATTATTAATCTCACCATAATTTCCCCAAGGCGCTGCTAATGCACTAGATTCATTTCCTCGTGTACCCATATATGAAGGTAATTGAAGAGGCATGAGCATGTCGCTGGATGTTTTATCATACACTTCAAAAACAATATCAGCGAAATCTAAAATAGATAAATCTAATCCAATATTATATTGTTCTTGTTTTTCCCATTGTATATATGGATTTGCAATATTCGACTGGCGATAACCCGCACCTAAACCGGTTTCCATTTTTGATATACTTGAACCCCATAAATAACCTCCTATATTTTGGTTACCTACTTGTCCCCAACCAAATCTAAGTTTGGCGTTTGTGATGGCAGGTTTGGCCCATTCCATAAATTGCTCATTGCTTAACCTCCATGATCCTGCAAATGAATGGAAACTTGCCCATCTGTTTTCTGGTCCGAAATTAGACGATCCATCACGACGATAAGTATAAGTCATCATATACCTATCATCATAATTATAAGTAAGTCTTCCGAAAAATGATAAGTTGGATGAACTTCCATATCCATAAGTTATTTGAGGCACACCAGCTCCTAATTGAGGATTTTGAATATCGTTACTTGGTAATTTTGTATTGTAAACACTTTGGTATTCATATTTTGACTCAAACATATCCTGTCCGACCATCATTGTTCCACTATGTTTTCCTATACTTTTTTTGTAGGTTAGATAGTTTTTAATTTGCCAGAAAACATTCTTATTCGTTTGTGCACGCATTGAGTTTATAGGTCTTTCCCAGTTTCCATAAACAAGTGTTGGTCTGAAAACTTCAGCTTTAGAAAAATCAATATTCATAGTACCTTCAGTATGAAGAACCAAATCTTTTGTGATTTTTGCATCGAAGAATACAGTACTCCCAAAGGAATTCCTTCCTAAAAAGTTATCATCATCCATGGCCTTACCAATAGCATTTGGCTGGGTTGTTTGTCCTTCTCTAAAAATACTTGCATATCCGCCATTCATATTATAAATAGGCATATCCGGAGTCGATTGCAAAGCAATTCGAATAATTCCCTCTTCAGAATCAGCCAAGCCTAATCGTTCATCGGTTTGAGAATAATTAATATTTACTCCCATCTTTAACCAATCTTTTAATTCTGCATCCAGGTTAGTTTTAAAGGTAAAACGTTCCATTTTGGTACCAATAACAGTACCTTCCTGATTCAAGTATCCACCAGATACATAATAAGTTAGTTTATCACTACCTCCAGAAACATTTATTTGATGCTGTTGTATTGGAGCCAACTGAAAAATTGACTCTTGCCAGTCAGTACCATGTCCTAATAAGGAAGGATCCATAAACTCAGGGCGTTGATCACGACCATTTGTTTCTGAAGCTACAGCATTACTGAAAGCTGCAAATTCCTTTAAATTCATGATATCAATGCTGGTTGATTGGTTTTGAACACCATATGAACCGTCGTATGAAAACTTAGCATCTCCCTTTTTTCCTCTTTTCGTGGTAATAATAATGACCCCATTAGCACCTTGCGACCCATAAATTGCCGTGGCTGATGCATCTTTGAGAATCTCCATGGATATTATGTCACTAGGATTGATTTTTGATAATGGAGAAATTCCTGTTGTTGGTGAATTACCCAAAGCATCACCTAATCCTAAAGAATGCCCACCAGTATTTGTATTCGTCATGGGTACTCCATCAATTACATACAAAGGTTCTGCTCCTGCATTTACAGTACTTTGTCCACGAACTCGAATACTAACAGCTCCACCAGGCTGACCTGATGTAGAAACAGCTGTTACACCAGCCGCACGACCTTTTAATGCCTGATCAATATTGGCAATTCCTGCCCCTTTCAATTTGTCTGCACTTAAGGATACAGAAGCTCCGGAAAGGTCACTCTTTTTCATATTACCATAACCTATCGCTACTACTTCATCGAGCCCTACGGCCTCAAGTTCCATTTTAACTTTAAGGTTAGAAATGTTTGATACGTCTATCTTTTGGTCTTTAAAACCAATAAAAGAAAATACCAATACATTATTACCTTCAGGCACTTTAATACTAAAGTTACCATCGACATCACTGATTGCACCTTGGGTTGTACCTTCTATTATTATGGAAACCCCTGGCAAAGGCTGACTTGTATCATCCTTAACAGTTCCGGTTACTGTCTTCTCCTGGCCATACGTTGCATGAACCACCAGAAACATGACAATAACTCCTAATAATCGTAGATTCATATTCATAAAAATTAATTTAAAATTTAACTAGTCATAGTATAGCAACTGCACATTACGCATTGTTATTTAACAAATTTATACATGTATTAACATGATGGCGAATACTATTTTATCATAGAGTAGTACTTTACTTACAAAATGATGGCTTTTTAAAAAAGTTGTACTACATAATAAATGCTCAAAATCACACTCGCCTTTAAACAGAAAAAATGTAAGATTCTATTAACCTGAGTTCGATTAAAATTTTAGAATTCAGATTGACATAAAAGGCTGATATACAAGGCAAATTT
>JBNKGY010000061.1:0-18994 GCA_050290065.1 Marinilabiliaceae bacterium | reverse complement strand
ACAATGTCAACCCTTATAAATGGCTTAAAAAAGTTCTCACAATCATATCCGATTACCCCGTGAACAAAATTGAAGATTTGCTGCCTCAGAATTTAAAGTTAGATGATTAGATAATCTTTTGCCAGAATTGTCAGCTCTATGGGATGCTAGAAGGCATACGGTGCAAATTATTTGAAGACCTATCTGAGCAAGTGTGGGATAGTATTTGCAAAGCACATAATGTAAAAATAGACAAGAAAGAAGAAGATATAACAGCTGATTTGATTATTGAGATATTAACATTTAGTAAAAATAACGTTTCAAACTTTGATGTTTATGCTAAACCTGGTTATAAGGGAAATGTTAATGGTAGTGATATAGATATTTATGTAGAAACTAGTAAAAATCAATATAGAAGGTTCGCTTTGCAAGCTAAAGTTCTTAAAAAGAATAATAGATATAATACTTTAAGGGATGGTTGTAGCAAAACCAATCCTAATTACCAATGGGATAAGTTAAAAAAACTTGAAAAAAATAATTCATGTAAGGGATATTTTTTATTGTATAATGGAAAAGACAACTATATTTATACAGGTACAGATTGTATAGGAGTTAGTTTTAATGAGAAGCAGTTTGGCTGTTCTTTAGTTGAATTGGATGAAATTAAAAAGTTTGGTTTAAAGAAAGGTCCAAATGGAAATTTTATAAAATTTGGTTTTCGAAGATATTCACCCGAACCACGCATTACCATTGAGAAAGTTAGTATGTTGCTTTCATGATCAGGGTGAGTTTACACCTATTTCGAGAGAATATGTAATGGCATCAACGAGGGGCTACGATCATTTATCAAGTGACGCTCAAGAAGAAATGCCAGAAAATAATTATTTAAGAAATAATGATAATGAAATATCAAGAATATCAAAAGAAGCAGGGTGGGAGCCAACATTAAAAATAATTATACATCGAACAGATCAAATAAAAAATATTGAGACGACTCATAAGTTTTCATTGCTATAACCAAAAGAGATATCAAAAGAATTCAAAGCCACCTTGATAGATAGTGCGGTTACTGGTAAAATAAAAATTGTCTGAATTGGGATTTTTGGGATTTCGAGATTGTAGGATTAAACATTGAAAGATGAAAGAAAATATAAAAGATGATTTAACATATAAGATTATTGGTTGTGCTATGAAAGTCCATTCAACCTTGGGTAATGGATTTCAGGAGGTTATTTATCAAAGGGCATTGGCTATTGAAATGAAAAATCAAGGCATTTCTTTTCAGCGGGAACTGGAAATGCCGCTATATTACGAGGGGCATTCAATAGGATGCAGAAGGGTTGATTTTTTGGTTGAAGAATCTGTTATGCTTGAGTTGAAGGCTTTGGTGAAATTGGAAGATGTACATTTAGCACAGGGTTTGAATTATTTGGTCGCTTATAATGTCGATAAAGGATTATTAGTCAATTTTGGGGCACAGAGTCTTGAGATAAAACGCTTGCGTCACCCTAAAAACAAACAAAATCCAAGAATCCAATAATCAATTAAATCCCAATTCTGACAATATGGTATCACAAACAAACGAACAAGCTTTAGAAGCAGCCATAGAAAAAGTACTTACGGGTTATTCTCATGAGGAACTTAGAGAAGAAACAGCAAGCAGTATCCCTGGGTCACTTAGTGAGCCTGCCGCACTATACCGTGCAGGTAATGGCTTTTACATGGGCTCTGCCAACGATTTTGATGCTAAATATGCCATTGACGAAACCCGCTTTTGGCACTTCTTGGAAAACACCCAAAAAGAGGAACTTGAAAAACTGCAACGTTCATCTGATTGGAAACTAAAAATTTTGGAACGCTACGACCGCATGGTTAAGAAATACGGTTTGTTGCGTATTCTCCGTAAAGGACTAGAGGTTGAAGATGCCTTTTTCACCTTGTTGTACCCTATGCCATTAGCAAGTAGCGGTCAAATTGCAAAAGACAACTTCGAAAGCAACGAGTTTAGTGTAACGCGTCAAATTCGCTACAACCAAGAAAACTTACGTGAAGAAATAGATATGGTGGTGTTTGTAAATGGTTTACCCATTGCCACCCTCGAATTAAAGAATCATTGGACAGGTCAGAATGCCAAAGTACACGGCATTAAACAATACAAATACGACCGAGATATCAAGCAACCTTTATTGAATTTTGGTCGTTGCCTGGTTCACTTTGCCGTAGATACCGACGAGGTGTATATGTGCACCAAGCTTACAGGCAGTTCTTCTTTCTTTTTGCCGTTCAACAAAGGCAACAATCATGGTAAGGGCAATCCACCCAATCCGTTCGGGCATAAAACAAGCTATTTGTGGGAAGAGGTATTCACACGCCAAAGCTTAGCAAACATCATTCAGCACTTTGTCCGTTTCGATGGAAAACCAAGCGATGCACTTAACAAACGAACTTTATTCTTCCCACGTTTCCACCAAATGGATGCGGTACGTAAGATACTTGCAGATGCCAGTAAAAAGGGCGTTGGACAAACTTATTTAATTCAGCACAGTGCAGGTTCAGGTAAATCAAATTCAATTACATGGGCTGCATATCAATTAATCGAAACATATCCCGAAAGTGAAAACACCCAAGGTGCTAAAAGTATTGACTCTCCTTTATTCGATTCGGTAATTGTAGTAACCGACCGCCGATTGCTCGACAAACAATTACGCGAAAATATCAAAGAGTTTTCCGAGGTTAAAAACATTGTTGCACCTGCCTTTTCTTCACGCGAATTACAAACAAGTTTAGAGCAAGGCAAAAAAATTATCATCACCACCATTCAAAAATTCCCTTTTATTGTGGACGGTATTGCTGATTTATCGGATAAACGATTTGCAGTAATTATTGACGAAGCGCACAGTTCGCAAAGCGGTACTGCAGCAGGCAAAATGAATCAGGCTATGGGAATGGCTCAGGAAGAGGAAGAAGATGCCCAAGACAAAATACTAAAAGCCATGCAAGCCCGAAAAATGAAAGGTAATGCATCATACTTGGCTTTTACGGCAACACCCAAAAATGCTACCCTCGAAAGGTTTGGCAATAAACAAGAAGATAGTTCATACAAACCTTTTCATTTGTACTCAATGAAACAAGCCATTGAAGAAGGTTTTATTCTCGATGTACTGGCAAACTATACCACTTATAAGAGTTATTACGAGATTGAAAAATCCATAGAGGATAATCCGCTTTTCGATACCAAGAAAGCCCAAAAGAAACTACGTGCTTATGTAGAGCGCGATAAATGCACTATTGCCACTAAGGCTGAAATAATGATGGAGCATTTTAACACCAAAATCTTCAACACAAAAAAGCTGAAAGCTAAAGCCAAGGGTATGGTGGTTACACAAAATATCGAATCGGCTATTAGATATTATCAGGCATTAAAACAGATATTACAAGAAAAAGGAAATCCCTTTAGAATAGCTATTGCTTTTTCAGGGAAGAAAACGGTAGATGGTATTGAGTATACCGAAGCCGAACTAAATGGCTTTGCCGAAAAAGATACACGCGATAAGTTTGCCGAAGATGAGTACCGTATTTTGGTAGTTGCCAATAAATACCTCACAGGCTTCGACCAGCCAAAACTGTGTACCATGTACGTAGATAAAAAGCTGCAAGGTGTATTGGCTGTTCAGGCTCTTTCACGCTTGAACCGTGCAGCAGATAAGTTGGGCAAGAAAACCGAAGACTTGTTTATCCTCGATTTCTTTAATCAGGTTGATGATATAAAAGCATCATTCGACCCATTTTACACTTCTACCACTTTAAGTAAAGCAACTGATGTTAATGTGTTACATGAATTAAAAGCAACCTTGGCAGATGTAGGTGTGTATGAATGGAGTGAGGTAGAGCAATTCGTTGAAAAATACTTCGAAGGAGTCGATGCCCAACAGTTAAGCCCGATTATAGATGTAGCGGCTAACCGTTTTAATTTGGAGTTAGAATTGGAAGATGACCAAAAAGCCGATTTCAAAATAAAAGCCAAGCAGTTTGTTAAAATATACGGACAAATGGCTTCTATTATGCCTTACGAAGTATTGGATTGGGAAAAGCTATTCTGGTTTCTCAAATTCCTAATTCCTAAGCTAATT
This sequence comes from Marinilabiliaceae bacterium, assembly GCA_050290065.1. Classification (GTDB taxonomy): domain Bacteria; phylum Bacteroidota; class Bacteroidia; order Bacteroidales; family Marinilabiliaceae; genus Saccharicrinis. The sequence continues at coordinate 14,885 of JBNKGY010000061.1, read as the reverse complement.
GTAGTCTCAAAGGACGATGAATTGATAGACGAATTATTAGAATCGGTAGATTTGTCCACCTATGGTTTAGAACGCACAAAAGTGAATCAATCCATAGGCTTAGACGATTCAGAAACTGAGCTTGATCCTCAAAACCCGAATCCACGAGGATCACATGGTGGTGATAAAGAGAAAGACCCATTAGACGAGATAATTCGCACTTTTAACGAACGTTTTTATTCGGGCTGGGAAGAAACACCTGAAGAAGCAAAAGTGAAATATATTTCAATAGCTAAGTCAATCATGGCTTCAGAAGGCTTTAAAGAAAAGGTGGTAGATAACCCCGACCGTCAAACAAGCGATTTAGCGCTGGAGGTAATGCTTAAAGAGGCTATGTTAAACCGTCGTAAAGCAAATATTGAAGAATATAAACGCTTTGCCAAAGATGATGCATATTATCAAGGAATGCTTGACTTAATGAGGCGTATGATTGAAAATCCTCAAATTATGGCGAGAAAATAATACTTAAACTTTATTAAAAGTATTTAGAATGAGCATTTATAATGTGCCAGATACCAGATGGGAATTGTATTGTCACTCCTATGATTATTACCTTAATAAATATGTTTTTAAGAGTAAGTTTATTTCGGAAGTTCCGGAAGATATATTAAAAGATTATGAAACAGTAGAGCACCTTCTTGCTCATGCCTGGTATTATTATCCAATGTATGATGAAGGATTTAAGAAATTACTAGGTATAGTTGAGATGGCTGTTAAGTTCAGGTGTGAACAACTCGAAATTTCTTTAGATCTAGAACTTAAAAATGGAAACAAAAGGAGGAAGTCATTAAATCAATTGATGAATGAACTTCACAAAAAAGAGCCTGAGAAAAACCTGAAGTTTGCATTTGAGAAAGCCAGAAAAATTCGGAATCATTATGCACATCCAGAACGCCACTCATTTGTAGGCGCAATTGCTCAGCTAGGCATTCCACATGTGATAAATACAATCAATTCCGTATTTTCTACTACAGAAGCTTTTGTATCAGCACTAGAATGTCAAGAGGAGCTAGATATTAAAATAGAGCATTTTGAAAATGGGTGTTTTATAATGGAATATAATAATAAAAGATTTCTTGTCCACACAATAAATAGTATTGAATCATGGAGGGTTAAAGTAGACTGGATAAGTTTTTGGATTATTCACCCTATAACATTAAATCCTAAAGAGGAACTTGAAAACCATCGTTATACTTATCCAATTCATATTGGATTAAAGAATGTTGAAATATCAGAAGAATCAATTATTGCGATAGATGTAGCAACTGGTAATCAAATACAAATTACACATTCGAATAATAAAAAAGATCTTGATGTTCGAAAAGAATATTTGAATATTAGGTCAGTAGTAAGCATGGAAAATATTAATATTTACCTAGCAGCATTGGATCAAAAATTAGGAGAAGAACTTACTAAGCATAGGTATCTAAATTATTGGTAACGAATTTATTTACAGTAGAAAATAATATAAGCGAATAAATATTAATAAGATATATGCAACTATCCTTTACCTTAAAATCCCTCGGCAAAAAAAAGGCTCACATTAATAATGTTAACATTGATATAGATATCTCTTCAAATACAACTGTTAAAGAACTTTTATTACAGGTGGTATCTCAGCAAGTTAAAGCTTTTAATAAACGTAAGGATGATTTTAACCTGTTGGTATATTTGAGAGAAGATATTCTTAACAAAAATGCCGAAGGTGGTCATATTAAGTTTAATGAGCAATATAATACAACCCAAGCAGATGAAACCAAAGCAAAGGAAGCAGTACTCTTAGCATTTGAAGATGGTTTGATTGCCTTATTTATTAATGATGAACAGTTTGAAGATGTAAATCAAGCTATTAGCTTAAACGAAAATGATTCAATAACCTTTATACGATTCACTTTTTTAGCCGGAAGTATCTGGTAAAAAACCTTATCACATGAACAATTCTAAAGACTATCTTAAATCCAAAGAAAAAACAGATCATATAAAAGAACAGACAGCCAAACTCAGAAAAGAATATAACCGTGTTGGAGGATTGGTTGGATTAGTACTGGGCAAAAGCAAAAAGTTATCGAAAGATAATGCATACATTGGCTTGGTCTTGTTGAATAAGATTACGGAATTATCCAATAATGATTCCGATTATTATTGGAGCAGGGAAATTGAGCAAAATTCTAAGCGCTTTAATGCACTGAAAAATATATCTAAAGCTCAGGATTTTTGGAATAATAAACGATATCCGATTTTAGAGTTTCTATTTGGAGAAAGAATGGCTCTTTATGTGAAGAAAGCCTGGGACATGATACCTACATTAATGTACCAGGAAGGATACACTCGTAGGTCTTTCCGGGGATCAGATTTGGATGACATATATTTTACCCGTCAGCTGAATTTTATTATTCAGTTAATTCATGAATATGACCATGATCTTACTCTGGAGGAATACGCTATTTATAGCAACACTTTACCTACGCATAGCTTTTCATTTGTTTTTGCTTCCGCTATAGAATATGGTGATAAGGATATTACAAAGTTATTTTTGGATGCAATCTATGGCAGGCACGACGTAGCAAAACCAAGCAAGGCTATTATTAAAGCCATGTTGCTCACGCAAAATTCGGAATGTTGGATTGCAGTAGAGAAATTATTACTAAGCGCACAAAGGCAGGAAGGATTACGTCAAACCATATTGGAATGCCTGGATGAAACTTCATTAGGTGCAATGAAGCATCTGATAAAGGTGATTATTGAGCATAAATTATCACGATTTTCATCAGTTGTGAGAGCCATTGATACATGGGCTGGTTTTGGTTGGGAAGCGGAGAAAGAAACAACGGTAAGACGTTTCCTTGAATATGCTGATTTGTATTTGTCTGATCCTTCAAAAATAGCAGAAGCCGTAAAAAGTGAAGATAATGCTTCGGTATATATGGCTTTATGGGCTCAGGGAGTGATGGATATTAAAGGGTGTCCGCCTTTAATTGATGAAGTATTAAAGGGCAATAGTGAAAAGATATTACTGGCACTATATTTTATACAGCAAGTTGGTATTTCTTCCACTTCTATTAAATATGGTTCTTTTTATCTTGATTATGATGACCCGGTTGTAGTTTGTCAGTCTGTAAGATTGGTGAACGTTCCGGTTTTTATTAAAATGCTTTCCAAATCCGATAAGGAAAAGCTATATACTAAAATGGAATCCCAACTTGAAAAACTGCCTAAAAAGGCTGCAGTTTCTAAGCCTAAGGTTTTCTCCTGGTTAACTTTTAAGTATAGCAAAGAACAAGTCTTGGATTTAATGATTAACCTGCTTAATCTAACAAATGAAAAAGATTTAGAAAAAATATTACCCTACTTCGAAAGTTTGTCGGTTGAGCATAGGGAAAAGGTAACAAGGAAAGTCTTGCCTGAATATGCAGGATATAGTTACGATCCTAATAAACGTAGATCTCCATTGAATCAAAGAAAAAGAGATTTTGCTTTTTCTATTCTGAAAGATCGTTCAGAGATGGTAAAAACTGCAGCCATAAGAGCTTTGGCCGATGCTACCTTAGCTAAGGAAGAATTGGAGGTTTTTGAGGGATTACTTACTAGAAAAGCAGCTGATTTTCGTAAGTCGGTAATTGAGTTAATTATAAAACAGGGCGAAAACCGAATTAGAGAAAGTGCGGAACGTTTGATTCATGCAAAAAATGAAGAGCAAAGACTGGCCGGACTGGATTTAATGATCTGGATTAAAAAGGCCGGTTCGAAAAACAATGAGTGGTTAAAGGCAAAAGTGAATGACTATGCTTCAAGGCCAAAACTAAGTTCAAAAGAAGAAGTTGTTTTAACAGGATTACAAGAGTTAGATTCTACTAAAGAAGAATATACAGAGCAAAATGGATTTGGACTTTATGAACCAAACAAAATTAGCTCAACTATTGAATTGATAAAGGTTGACAATGAAGCGTACAATAAGGCAAAAGCAGCAAATTCATTTTGCTTAAGCATGCCAGCCGAAAAAGTAAATGCAGCTCTTGCCCAATTAGGTGAAATCATATTATCCTATAAGGATCATGAGTATACCTATGAAGATTGGGAAGAGAAGCAAACTTCGGGTTTGTTGGGTAATGAATTTACAAGTATAAAAAAGAATACAGAGGGGATGACGCCCGAAGAGAAGTTTTGTAATTATCCTCTTTTTGAAACCTGGAGAAAGTGGTATTTAAATTCTGGCCTTACTAGTAAGGATATTCTTTTGATTAACTTAAATACCAATAAGAACGAGTTTAGAGGAGGCGATAATCATGCTTTCTCTTCACTACATAAAAAGTGGTCGCAATTTGTATTTATACCAAAGATTCCAAAAATTGGTGAATACCATTGGCAAAATCCTGTATACAAGATATTGTCCAATATTGAAGAACGATATCCGTTCGATGATAAGGTTGATTTTCTTTCTGCACTGATATATGATTGTTTCACTTCAATAAACATAGGGGATATATCTTCATATAAAGAGATAAAAACACACTGGAAACCAGAATACAAAACATGGAGAGACCAAACCATTATGAGAAATCTGTGGAATAAGTACCAATTGTATAAAAACCAGATGTCGAAAGTACAATTTGCGACTTATTGGAATTTAACTTATTGGTATTATCTAACGAGTCCTCAAAAGTTAAAAACAACTAAAGCGTATTTGCCTCAACTATATGATTATGTGCGTGCCTATAAAGAAGGTCTTATCGAAATAGACCAGTTGTATTGGAGGATTCTTCACCCGGATGCTATAGATGAGCTGACTAAGAAAGTGGTTGGCAATAAATATGATATTAAAAAAGAGTTTGAATTTCTTAATGAGTTAATAAATAAGTCACGGGAGCGTATATTGGAAATAGAATTGATTAGAGGTGATTCTTCTACTTCAGTTACCCTCCTTGCTCAAAGTATTAAGCGATTATATGGAGTTGAAAAATTTGTGCAGCTAATTAAAGCATTAGGGAAAGATACTTTGCATCGAGGTTACATATATAGTTATGGTAATCATGAATATAACCGAAAAGAAGTACTAAGTACACTACTTAAAAACTGTTTCCCATCCAAGTCTTGTTCTCAAGAACAGTTTAATGATCTGGTCGGGAAAGCCAGGATAACAGAGAAACGACTTTGTGAGGCTGCAACGTACGCTCCTCAATGGTTGTCTTTTGTAGCTGAATTTTTAGGTTGGAAAGATATGGAGTCGGCTGTTTGGTGGTTACATGCACACACTAACGGAAGGCATGATTCACAAACGGAGTCAGAAATTGCTAAATATTCATCCGTTGAAATTACAGCTTTTAGAGATGGGGCTGTGGATATTAATTGGTTTAAGGAAACTTATAAATCCCTAAAGAAAGATAAGTGGAAAAAGCTTTATAATGCAGCAAAATATATTTCGGATGGTAGTGGACATTCAAGAGGTTTGCTTTATGCTGATGTTATTTTAGGGAATAAGAAGATCACTGAAATAACAGAGAGAATTAAAGATAAACGTAACCAGGATTATTTACGTGTTTATGGAGTAATACCTTTGAGTAAAGCTAGTCCTTCAAAAGACGTACTACGTCGTTACCAATTTTTACAGCAGTTTAAAAAAGAAAGTAAGCAGTTTGGTTCTCAGCGCCAAACAAGCGAAGGCATAGCTGTGAAAATAGCAATGGAAAACCTGGCCCGAACAGCAGGTTACCCAGATCCAATTCGTTTGCAATGGGCAATGGAGACAAAGGAGGCTCAGGAAATCATGCAAAAAGCAGGAACTATTCAGTTTGATGATACTCAGGTGAAACTTGAAATTGACAACCAGGGTAAATCTTCCATTGTGGCCATTAAAGATGGAAAGAAATTGAAATCAGTTCCTGCCAAATACAGAAAAGAGCAAGCTCTGGTAAAGCTTAAAGAGTATAACAAAACATTGAGAGAGCAATATCGAAGGACTCGTAAAAGTCTTGAGAATGCTATGGTAAATGGTGATTTGTTCAGCACGGATGAAATAGAAATATTGACTCAACATCCCGTTGTTGCACCAATGATTAATAAACTTGTATTGGTCTCAGAAGGAATCGTAGGTTTTTGGCATGAAAGGCAACTACTTCAACCTTCAGGGGAATTGATAGCGTTAAATGGAGAAGTAAGATTAGCGCATTGTGTTGATTTGTTTGAATCGGAAAAATGGTCTTTGTTCCAGGAATATTGTTTTGATAATAAATTGGTACAACCATTTAAGCAAATTTTCAGAGAGCTATATATTCCAACATCTGATGAACTTAATGAAAAGGCTGTATCTAGAAGATATGCAGGTCATCAAGTACAACCTCGAAAAACCGTTGCGCTGCTTAAAGGTCAAAACTGGACAGTTGATTATGAAGAAGGATTACAGAAAGTAAATCATAAACAAAACACCATTGCAAGAATGTTTGCTATGGCCGATTGGTTTTCTCCTGCAGACACCGAAGCTCCTACATTGGAAACTGTTGAATTTTTTAATAGAAGGGATGGAAAAAGGCTTCCTTTTGATAAGGTAGATAAGTTGGTTTTCTCTGAAACAATGCGTGACATCGACCTGGTGGTTAGTGTTGCTCATGTTGGTGAAGTTGATCCGGAGGCTAGTCAGTCTTCTATTGAACTAAGGACTGCCATAGTTAAGGAAACATGTCGTTTGTTTAAGTTGAATAATGTGTCTCTATCAGAAAATCATGCTAAGATAGCAGGTGATCTAGGGGAATATTCGGTACATTTAGGAAGTGGAGTCTGTCATAAGGTGGCCAGTTCTTCAATTTCAATCATACCGGTTCACTCACAACACAGAGGCCGATTGTTTTTACCTTTTATAGATGATGATCCTAAAACGTCAGAGATACTTTCAAAAGTGTTGCTGTTGGCAAAAGATAAAGAGATAAAGGATCCTACGATTTTGCAACAATTGTAAGCTTATGAGCGAATTGAATAAACAATATTTCAAAACAAAAAGAATTCATAAGAAAGGCTTTAAAAAGGGGGGATGGGTATTCTGGGGAGTAATATTCATTGTTTCGATCTATCATGTGTATAATAGTGTTCTGGAGCAAATACCTGTTAAAGAGTCATTCCACCTTGCAACTGACCAATTTGATTTTACTCATAAACTCAATAACGGTGATACCTTGACAATCATTGCCAATGTTTCTGTTTGTGCAACTTTCCGTGTAGAAAAAGACGTTATTACTAAGGAAAATGATAAAGTATACATGCAATCTGAGGCTGCAGGATTTGTTGTTGATGAGTGGCATGAGACATTGCCTAAAATAGAATATCAATACAATGTGTCGGACACTTTAAATTTTGAATATTTGTTTAGGTATGTGGCGAATCTTGGAACTGAGTACAATTCAATTTATTCCAATACATTTAAAATTATTTATAGGGGCGATACGGTACGCTATTATTCCAATGGTTTGGGAGAACAAGTGCCTAATTCAGAGTATTATTTGAGTATTAAAAGGCGGTTATATCCGAAACAGAAAATTTATGAACCACTTGAGGATGTTCCTCAACCACCAACACCTCCTTTCAATTCAAATCGAATTCCGGAGCAAATGGTATATGATTCACATAAGTCTGAAGGTTTGTTTGATGATTTTCTTATGCAGTTTAGTGCGGATTCGCTTTTTCAGATCAGACACATTCATTTCCCATTTAAAGTGCAATCTTCGGATATTGAGGATAATGTTGAAACTTCACTTGTTATGCCTGGACAATGGAAACATCTGGATCTTAATTATGATTCTGCATATGCAAAAAGAGAAGTTGATGCGTACGAAAGGGAAATACAAGAATTTAAAGATTCCAGTGTTGTTTCGTTATTAGGAATTGATAATGGAATTAGCATGGATTATATTTTTAAAAGAAAAGGTGATGATTGGATGCTGACCATACTTATCGACTATTCTAATTAATGTAACATCTTGATATTTTATTTTTCAGGGACAAATGTATCAGCATTAGAATTTCTGTTAAAATGACATACAACTCAAATATAATGTGTCTCCTAAATGCTAACTTGTTCTGACTTTATAACATATTATGCAATTGTATATAAATGTTACTTATTGAATATCAAAAAAATAATATCATCTAAAAAGGGTAGGATTTCCTTTTGTTTAAAGGAGAGTATGTACTTATTAACAAATAAGAGTTAGTAAGTTAAAGAGAACTTTGGCACGATTGGAATATTGTTTGGAAGTTAGAATACAGACCTACAAAAGTATGAAGGTCTGATTCTTATAGTTGATGTTTTAACATCGTTTGTAGCGCAAAAATAGAATATCAATCAATAATACCAAAAAATAAATCATACTTGCTAGAAGTAAGCTACTTCAATACGTTGATTTAAAATATAATATATGTCAACGACAGGTGAAAAACCAGGAAAAGGGACTTATGTCTGTAAAAAATGTGGTCAGACCATTGTGTTAGATGATAACACTGATACATTACCTCCATGTCCCAAGTGCGGTCATACGGAATACAGGCCTTAAATGAAGTTTTATTGAAGAGAGTGTGTTCGCACTCTCTTTTATTTAGATGTTTTTTTCAAAAAGGACAGATTTTACCAACTAAGTTTAAGAAGTTAAGGTTGTAAAAGAACTTCAAATATGAATACTACTGAAAAATTATTAAGTTTATTAATTAATTCAGTTTAAGTATTTAGTATCTCAGACCAAAATGAATAGACCTCACTTATATTTAAAGAATAATGTTGAAGTCGTTGAAAAATTCCCCAAAAGAGGTTTCCCTCCGGAAGAAGATAAAAACGAGAATGATGATCCATATAAATATGAGCCAAAGAAAAGAGTGTTTTCTTCCTGCCTTTCAAGTTTTAATAAGGATATACAGATAAGGCATGCTAATCGAATAAAAGATGTATCTAAGCATATTGACTATGTTAAAATATACTTTCATGGAGTATTTAATAAAGATTTAGGCAATAAATATCTAAGTAGTTATGGATTAGTACCGGTTAAGTATGAAGAATTTAACCATACAGTATTATTTGGAATTTCTGACCAAACTAAGTTAAGCAAATTCAAAGAGCATATTGAAGCATTTACAAATAGAGAGGAAGGAGATGCTGTATTAGATGAGGATAGTTATTTACTAGTTCATATTGACCAATTTGAACTTTTAAAATCAAGTGAGATTCTTAGAGGTTTTTTTAATGAGAGTGCTATTGTAGAGTTAATTGACAATAATGAATTATATAACTCTATTAATACCATAACGACAGAGTTAATTACGTACTTGAATGAAATAAAGAGGGCAAATCCTAATTTTGGATTCTCATTAGAAAGTAATCACAAGTATATTGATATAGAGAATGCTCCTGATGACTTGCTAGTATCATTAGCAGACAATTATGATGTAATATATAAAATTCAAAGTCATACATTTAAAGTAAAGCCTAACAAGTATGGTGTTAGAAAAATAACTGAGGACTTTCAAATTCTACCGAATAGAGAAGCTCCACTTGTTGGGATTATTGATTCTGGTGTCCAGCAAAATTCAGTACTACAAGATGTTATTTTAAATTTTAATTATGATCTAACGAATCCAAAAGATCCATTACCTATCTTGGATATGAATGGGCACGGAACTAGTATTGCAGGTCTTGTTGCATTGGGGATTGATTTTTTTGATATTTCAAAGTCTATATATGAGGCTCAGGCTAATATTGTGCCCATTAAAGTATTGGATGTAGATGAAGGCGTTTATAGCGTGTCTCTTCTGGAAGAAATTATCAGAGATGCAGCTACAAGAGGTGTGAAGTTATTTAATATATCGATGACTTCTACAGTTTCTAAGTTTTATAATGAGCCTATTTCTGAATTTGCTTACTTATTGGACAAGTTATCTTATGAGCTAGATGTTTTATTCTTTTTAGCCGCTGGTAATTTAGGGTATGATGATATGAAAGAAATTCAAAAAGTAGATATTCCGTTTCATAAATATCCTAATCATTTTTATAATCCTGAAATTGAAAGTGATGAACATGTCTGTGAATGTTCAAATATTAATTCTCCTGCAGAGTCATATAATAATCTTACAGTAGGAGCCATTGCTGAAAACTATAATTCTAATGACTCGGATTTAACTTATTCCAAAAGTTTACCAGCCTATTATTCTAAGAAGTATCATCTTGATTTTAGTAAGAAGCTTAATGGTTATCATGTATCAAGATCCGTGATTAATAAGAATATTTATAAACCAGATGTTGTATTTGCAGGTGGGGATGCAATTAATAATAGTTCAGGAATGGAGGTTTTATCAACAAAGCCTGGTTTGCTTACAGAATTTAGTTATGGAACAAGTAATGCAACACCATTAATAACGAATATTGCTGCGAATATTAAAAGATACTACCCGGATCTTAATTCGCAATCAATTAAGGCACTTATTATAAATAGTTCTTCTGTTGATTATAGCTCAAAATTTTTAAAACCTCTTATTGATGGTTTAAAGACAGGTTATGCCAAGCAAAATTATGGAGGTAGATCTTTAGGAAATCTTACAAAAAAAGAAAAAACTCATTTATCAAAACTATATAATCAGGAAAGGTTGTTTTCATATTTAGTTGGTCATGGAGTACCTCAGCTTGATACTGCTGTTTATTCAACCGATAATAGTGTAACGGTTGTTCTTGAAAATACAGTAAAAGTAAATAGTCATAAGGGATTAATAATTAACCTACCTAAATATTTGGAAAAATTAAGTATTAAGGATAAACAACATGTTTTAAATATCAGTGCCACATTATGTTATAGTTTTTCTCCTTTATTAAATAATTCGTTGGCTTATTGTCCGTTACATATTAGCTTTGCATTATTTAAACCATTAGATGATGATTTGAATAAAAGTATCGATATTTTGGCAGGATACACGATTCCTGAAAAATCTCAAAATTCTAGAAAAAGAGAGTTATGGGATTTGGCTTTAGCTAATCGAGAATTTAAAAATGGTGTTAAATGGTCAGAAGACTATTCTCCTACAGATACTAAGCCGTTTTCAAATACTCAAAAGGTAAAATTCTCTGTTAGTGCACCTAACATTATATCAAAAGGAAATAAACTAAATTTACTTGTTAGGTGCACATGTAAGAGTAATATTGATTCAGGTCTTTTGGATAAATTAATAAGAGAAGAACACAAATTCTCAATTGTTTTAAAAATTGAAGAAAAAGAAATTGATGGAAAGATCTCAAATAAATTATATAATGAAATGATTGAAATTAACAACCTTGATGCAATTTCAGACCTTACCCTTGATTCTGGCTTAGACTTAGAGGTTTAGGAAGCAGTTTCCTTTTCCTTAATTAATAAAGACTTTAAAATGTCAACATCAATAGTATAACTTGCTTTTTTGTCAGTATGACTGTCAAACAAGGTTCTTTTGATAGCTGTTAATATGGCCTTTTGAACTAGATAATACGATAAGCCCTCAGATAATTTAATAATTTCGTTTATCTCCTTTTTTGTTTTAAATTTGAAAGGCGTCTTCGAAATTGTTTTATTAATTAATTCAGATAGCTGTTGCTTATTGGGTAGATTCAGATTGACTTTTAAATCAAACCTTCTAAGTAATGCGTCATCTAGCATTTGCAGCTGATTAGTTGCAGCAATTACAATACTATTTTGAGGTAAATAATCAAATAGCTGAAGAATAGTATTAACAACCCTTTTCATTTCACCATGATCTTGACTGTAATCGCGCACTTTGCCTAAAGAATCAAATTCATCCAAAAAAATAATACAATCTTCACTGGATGCTCTACGGAATATCTTTGCTAAATTTTTACTCGTTTCGCCTAACTTTGAAGATACGATAGCTCCCAAATTAATGACATACATCATTTTATCAAGTTCTCCTGCCAGAACATATGATGCCAATGTTTTGCCACAACCGGAAGGACCGTAAAATAGAATTCGATTAGAGACAGGTAAATCAAATTGTTTTAGTATATCAATACCTTGATGTTCTTTTACAAAGTATTTTAATTCCTCCTGAATATCCTCAGCACAAACAAGATTGTCAAAGGTATAATCAGAAGTTAGTTTTTCAATGATCAATTCATTAATTTCTCTATCATCCTCACGTAAGAAATATTTCTTAGAACCAACTTTAGTAAGACCTTTATTCTGTTGACTACGTAATCCTTCCTTTAAAATGGACTGTAATTGCAAAGCAAAATTAGTCTTTCTGGTTTGTCTTGAATGCTCAATAAGCTTATTCAAGACCTCCAGAAGTTGTTCCTGATCATTCTCAAGACCATATCTAGCAATATCCTTTATGTAATCGAACTGACTCATTGGGCACAAATGTACTTATAAAGATAATATATTAACGCACTTGAGGAAAATAAGTTTGACTAGAAGTTTTTATCGTATCAAAATTATTGTTAGATATTCAGATTAACCTCTCTTCCATCTGTCCTTTCCAAGTCATAAATCCCCTTTTATCATCAGAATAATCATGAAATATCCTGCTGAAGTTTTCCGGTTGATTTTCAATAAAGAACTGACGGCCTTTGTTACGGATGATGTTTAAGTCTTTATTTATCGAGCTGAGACGTTCATTAAAATTGTCTTTGTCAATATGAGTTATATTTGAGCTTTTTCAACTAGGGTGCTGAGCCCCTCAGTTGAAATAACTGGAGAAATTCAAGTAATTCTAAAAAGAATTTTTAGTTTAGGACCACAGGCTTTCAACTAATATAATCGAGTTAATAAATTTCATCTTGCAATACAGTGGTTAATATATTAGCTATGTAATGAAAATATGGCTATATTTGTCTAATATATTAGCTATATGTATTCAATTAATCCAACACCTCATGAAATTGGTAAGGAACTGGCCAAACGCCACAAAGCCTTGCGTAAACAATTAAAGTTATCTCAATCAGATATGGCAGAGAGATCTGGTGTCTCTTTAGGTAGCTTAAAACGTTTTGAAACTACCGGACAGATATCTTTGGAATCATTGCTTAAGTTAGCTCACCTTCTTGACAGACTTGAAGATTTTAAACTAGTTTTCCAACCCAAAGAAGACCTAGGCAATATTGAGGATCTTTTTTCGACTAAATAGTAGGTAAAGAAACTGTTATGGAAAATATCAAAAATATTTTAGTGTCTTTGGAGCTTGAAGGCCAAAGTTATGAGGTAGGAGAAATGGTAAGGGATAATCGAACAATCTACTTTCGCTATAATGCTGATTTTTTGAAAAGTGGTCTCAATATTTCACCAATTAAGCTGCCTTATAATAATGAAATCAATTCCGCCGGTTCAGAACCCTTTGATGGACTGTATGGTGTTTTTAACGATTCGTTACCTGATGGTTGGGGAAGGTTGTTGTTAGATCGTTCCCTTGCATCTAAGGGAGTAAATATACAAAATATAACTCCATTGGATCGTATGACTTATGTTGGAGATAAAGGTATGGGCGCTTTGTGTTACAAACCAAAGTTTGAAGAAGATGTTGCAATATCATATGAAATTGAACTGGATATGATTGCCCGGGAAATGGATCATATTTTAAAAGGAAGCGATTCTGATATAATTGAAGAGCTATTTACTTTAGGTGGTTCTTCCGGTGGGGCACGTCCTAAAATATTTGTTGGGTACAATAGTGATACTAAAGAAATAATGCATGGTAAACAAAAACTAGCAGAAGGTTTTGAAGATTGGCTGATTAAATTTCCATCATCTTCTGACCCAAAAGAGATTGCTAATATTGAATACGCTTACCATAAGATGGCTTTAAAGGCCGGATTGGAGATGAGCGATTGTAAACTATTCACAGGGCGCTCGGGACAAACATACTTTGGTACAAAACGCTTTGACAGAATAAAAGAGAAAAGAGTTCACATGCATACCGCTAGTGGATTGATGCATGATGATTTTAGAATGAGCACCATGGATTATGGTCATTTAATGGACTGTGCTTTTCGGCTTGAAAAACATGTGAAAGTATACGAAAAAGTATTGCGATTGGCAGCATTTAATGTGTTTGCTCATAATAGGGATGATCATAGCAAGAACTTCTCTTTTTTAATGGATGCCAAAGGTAATTGGAGTTTCGCTCCTGTATATGATCTAACTTTTTCAAATTCAGCATATGGTATTCATAGTACTATGGTTGCAGGAGAGAGTAAAAATCCGGGAAGGAAACATCTTTTAGAATTAGGAAAGCATTTCGGAATAAAGAAACCGGAGTTTATATTGGAAGAGGTGCAAGATGCAGTTTCTCATTGGGACTTAATAGCTAAAGAATGTGGTGTGTCACAAAATGCTATTATAACGATTCAAAAGGCAATTAATGGAGTGAGTAAAATTAATTAACGTCCTTTATTAGTATGAAATTTAAATATAAGTCTTGAGTAAATATCGCATATCGCGATATTTGCTCTAAGTCTATTTGTTTTTAATACAAATTTGCAATCTTCTCCATATTCTTACTAATCAAAGCCTCTGTTGTTCTGGCATAACGTTGAGTCATCTTTATGCTGGAATGCCCCAGTGTTTTGGATACAACCTCTAGTGGCATATTGTTTTGTAAAGCAACCGTTGTTGCAAAAGTGTGACGTGCTGTATGTGTTGATATAGGTTTGTCAATTTCACAAATAGTCCCAATTTCTTTCAAGTATGCATTCATTTTTTGATTGCTCAAAACTGGTAGGACTGCATCCTTTTCAATGAGTTCCGGTTCGTTTTTATATTTAACTATTAACCTGAGTTCGATATAAAATTAATGGCTCAAATCGCTTATAAATATTGAGTTTCAAGGAATGTTTGCGAAAG
>JBNKGY010000060.1:0-18997 GCA_050290065.1 Marinilabiliaceae bacterium | reverse complement strand
AAAACAACAGTTAGTATTGGAGGAGAGGAAAATTTACCGGTTGTATGTGGGGCTCCCAACGTTGCAGCAGGTCAAAAAGTAGTAGTGGCAACAGTGGGAACGGTATTATATAGCGGAGATGAAAGTTTTGCCATTAAAAAATCAAAAATTAGAGGTGAGGTTTCGGAGGGCATGATTTGTGCTGAAGATGAAATTGGATTGGGAAATAGTCATGATGGAATCATGGTATTGTCTTCGGATGTGCCTGTAGGAACTTTGGCTAAGGATTATTTTGAAGTGGAAACAGATGTGGTATTTGAAGTTGATTTAACACCCAATAGAGTTGATAGTGCTTCCCATTATGGTGTGGCCAGAGATTTGGCTGCTTATCTGAAATCTACTGGCGAAGTTGTTAATCTAGAGTTACCTTTAGTTGATGAATTTAAGGTTGAGAATAATGATTTTCCTGTGGATGTTGTAGTTGAAAATCAGGAAGCTTGTCCAAGATATTGTGGAGTTACTATTTCAGGTGTAGCAGTAAAAGAATCTCCTGATTGGTTAAAGAATAAACTGAAATTGATAGGGGTGTCACCCATCAATAATATTGTGGATGTAACTAATTTTGTATTGCATGAATTAGGGCAACCACTTCACGCCTTTGATGGTGATGAAATAATTGGGAATAAGGTAGTTGTAAAAACATTGCCGGAAAAAAGCAAGTTTATTACTCTTGATGAAATGGAAAGAGAACTTTCTGATCAGGATTTGATGATTTGCAATGCTGAAGAAGGAATGTGTATTGCCGGAGTTTTTGGAGGAATAAAAAGTGGGGTTAAAAATTCAACTACAAAAGTCTTTTTAGAGAGTGCATACTTTAATCCTGTCTATGTCAGAAAAACAGCTAAAAGACACACCTTAAGTACAGATGCATCCTTCCGGTTTGAAAGAGGAATAGATCCGAACATTACAGTTTTTGCCCTTAAACGTGCAGCTCTTCTAATTAAAGAAGTTGCCGGTGGTAACATATCATCAGAAATAACAGATATATATCCAAATCCAATACCAAATTTTGAGGTTTCGGTCACCTGGAGAAATATCCTTAGGTTAATTGGTAAAGATTTATCAAAAGAAACAATAAAAACTATTGTTACTTCTCTTGAAATGGAAATTTTATCCGAAGATGAAAAAGGCATGGTACTTTCAATTCCTCCATATCGTGTGGATGTTCAGAGAGAGGTGGATGTGATTGAGGATATACTTCGTATATATGGATATAATAATATTGAGATTCCGGAAGAAGTACATTCAACGTTGGTTTATTCTGATAATCCGGACAATCATAAGGTTAGAAATATTATTGCCAGCCAGTTAGTAGCACAAGGTTTTAATGAAATCATGTGTAATTCATTAACAAAGCCAAGCTTCTATTCTACACTTGAAAAATATCCGGAGAAAAATGTGGTTGCCTTGTTTAACCCATTGAGTAGTGATCTGGGAGGGATGCGTCAGTCGTTAATAATGGGAGGATTGGAATCAATCACCCATAATGTTAACAGACGAAATGCTGATTTAAAGCTTTTTGAATTTGGAAATTGCTACAGCTTAAATCCTGAGAACAATGAAAAGGGTTCGTTAGATAAATATAATGAAGCGCATCATTTAGGGGTGTTTCTGACAGGGAAAATGATTACTGCAAACTGGAATTCTCAAGAGCGTGAGGTTTCTTTTGCCGATATCAGAGCCATTGTTGAGCAAATATTAAATCGTTTAAATATTTCAGAATCATCAGTTGCCGAATTAGAGTTGGCTAACGATGTTTTTGTTGAGGGTTTTACTTTAGAAACAAAGAATAAAATTCATTTAGTGGATTATGGTGTTGTTAATCCTGAATTGTCAAAGATATTTGGACTAAAAGAGACTGTTTATTTTGCTGAGATCAATTGGGATAATCTTTTACTTGTAGCTGGACGTCAAAAAGTAATTTACAAAGAGATTCCAAAATATCCGGAAGTGAGTCGCGATTTAGCTTTATTAGTTGATAAGAGCGTTACCTTTGGACAGATAAAGGCGATTGCTGAAAAAACAGAAAAGAAATTATTGAAACGTATTTCTCTTTTTGATATTTACGAAGGAGCAAAGCTGGGTGAAGGTAAAAAATCGTATGCGGTGAATTTTATATTGCAGGATGAGAACAAAACCCTTACGGATAAGCAAATCGATAAAATTATGAAAAGTATGATTAATAACTTTAGTAGAGAAGTTGATGCTCAGTTAAGGTAGTATTCTATAAAACGATATTTTTAAAAGAGCCATAAGATGATAATTTTATGGCTCTTTTTTATTTTATTTACCTTTTTAAATATATTGTGAAAATATGATGTGCTGTTTTGTAGTTTATTTTAGCTTTAAAATTGTAGTATGATGAAATTAAATCAGGTTACAAATAGGATACTAGTGGTGCTAGCCATATTGTTAATTAATGGTAGCGTAAAGGGGCAGTTTGACAGGTCAGGTAAGTTTACTTATCCTCATTTTAAGGATGATGTAACAGGTGATTTATATCTTCGTTTAGAATCAAATAGTTTCTTTCAAAATGATGAATATTTCGGTGATTTTATTGAAGGATATACTTTGTTGGGATATAGTTTGCAGCCCTCACTCATGTATTATGCAACTCCAAAGTTAAGATTAAAAGCAGGTATTCATTTATTAAAATATGATGGGGTTTCTGATTTTACCGAAGCTATTCCTGTTTTTTCGGCACATTTAAAGCTGGCAAAAAATCTGGATTTAATTATGGGTGCACTTAGAGGGGATATTCAACATCAACTAATTGATCCATTGTTTGATCCTGAAAATCAATATACAAGACCTGTTGAAAATGGCCTTCAATTTTTATACAAATCTGAGCGTTTAAAGTTTGATGTTTGGGTGGATTGGGATCAGTTTATATTCCATGGAGATAGCATCCCTGAAAAGTTTACTGCAGGTATTACTAATAATCTACTACTAAATAATAAAGAGTCATCTATAAAAATTATATTTCCATTTCAGTTTGTAGCCAGACATATTGGAGGCCAGATTAGTAATTATCCGGAGGAATTAAAAACATTAGCAAATATTGCCACCGGAATAAAATTAGAAAGTGGTATAGGGGAAGGCTTTGTTCGTGAAGTGGGTCTGCAATACTGGTATTTGGGATATAAAGATTTAACAGATGGTACAGGTTTCGATTTTAATTCTGGACATGCTCAATATTCAACAGTGAATGTTAGATATAAATATGGCGAGTTAATGATGGGGTACTGGAATGGACATAACTTTATGGCTGCCAAAGGAAGTAGTTTATTTCATTCATTATCTAGCAGAGATAATCCGTATTATAGGAAAAATCGCCAATTGATTACCACAAAATTGTCATATATAAAAGAGTTTGCTTCTCAACTAAAATTTAGTGCCATGTTTGAGAGTTATTATGATGTTGACGCTTCTGCTTTTGAGTATGCTTATGGCATTAATATAGTATTTACTCCAAGTTTTTTCATCAAGAATATCAAATATGAGTAGGATTCTAATTTTGATTATTTCTTAATGTCACGGTTTAATTTACCTGAAATAAATCCTTCTTCATCAATTTTTAAATTTTTGAAACCATATTCCAATATTTGAGTATTTATTTCTCCTTTTATTGCAACTAACTTATGGATTTCATTTTGTGGCACTTCAATGCTGGCATCACCTTTTTGGTACCTGACCCTTACGTCATTAAAACCTTTAGAATTCAGAAGGTCTTCTGCCATTTCGACCATTTTTAACTTTTCTATAGTTATACTTTCTCCATAAGGAAATCGACTACTTAAGCAAGGACTGGCAGGTTTATCCCAAATGTATAAATTATAATGTTTACTAATACTTCTTATCGTTTCTTTCTCAATATGACATTCAGCTAAAGGACTTAGTGCATTATTTTCATTTGCAGCTTCAATACCCGGGCGATAGTCTCCAAAATCACTATAGTTGTTGCCATTCAATATTTCAAATGTAGGGTACGAAGACTCTATTAAATGTTGTATGGATTTGTATAAGTTTGATTTGCAATAATAACAACGGTTAACAGGGTTTGCAGTGTAGTTTGGATCGTTAATTTCATTGGCGTCAATCTCAATTAATTGAATATCATATTTTTTTGCAAATGAACGAGCATCTATCAAATCTTTTCCTTTTAAACTGGCAGAATTACTAATGACAGATATTGCGTTTTCTTTACCAAGTTCCTGACGAGCCATATAGGCAACCAAACAAGAATCAACTCCACCCGATAGAGCGACCATCACCTTAGGATGATTTGTAAACCAATTTTTAATATTTTCTATTGACTCAAGTATATTATCCATAACTCAGAAACAGTTAAAAGAATGTATTGTTGATAAAGAATTTAAATCATATGAGGTAAACAGAAAAAGGCAACTTAAAAAGTTGCCTTTTATTTTATATCTATAAGTGATAAACTAGCTTTGTTGCTTCTTAATTAAATTTAGAGCACTACCATTTTTAAACCACTCTATCTGTTGTTGGTTATAGGTATGATTGGCTGTAATCTGATCTTTAGAGCCGTCATTATGAACAACTTCAATAGTTAATGGCTTTTTCGGAGCAAAGTCTTTTAAATCTATAAAGTTAAAAGTATCATCTTCCTGAATTTTATCGTAATCAGCTTCATTTGCAAATGTTATACCCAACATACCTTGTTTTTTAAGGTTTGTTTCATGGATACGGGCAAAGCTTTTAACAAGAACAACTTTAACACCTAAATGACGAGGTTCCATTGCAGCATGTTCTCTTGATGAACCTTCACCATAATTGTGATCTCCAACTACTACAGTTGGTATTCCAGCTTTCTTATATTCTCTTTGTGTTGCAGGAACTTCATTATATTCTCCGGTGATTTGTGATTTCACTTTATTGGTTTCACCGTTAAATTTATTCACCGCACCAATTAACATGTTATTGGATATATTGTCAAGATGACCTCTGTATTTTAACCATGGACCTGCCATTGATATATGGTCAGTAGTACATTTACCTTCAGCTTTAATTAAAAGTTTTACACCATTAATATTCTGTCCATCCCAAGGTTCAAAAGGAGTCAACAATTGTAATCGGTCACTTTCCTCAGAAACAATAACCTCAACATCAGAACCATTTTCAGCCGGAGCTTGATAGCCTGGATCTTCAACGTCAAATCCTTTTGGAGGTAATTCAAATCCTGTCGGAGCATTCAATTTTACATTTTGCCCTTTGTCGTTTATCAAAGTATCTGTGATAGGATTAAAACCTAGATCACCAGCAATAGCAAGTGCAGTAACAAGTTCAGGGGAACCTACAAAAGCATATGTGTTAGGATTACCATCTGCACGCTTAGCAAAGTTTCTGTTGAATGAATGAACAATTGTATTTTTTTCTTGCTTTTCAGCACCCATTCGAGTCCACATTCCAATACATGGTCCACAAGCATTTGCAAAAACCACACCGTCGATTTTCTTAAAGGTATCTACCATGCCATCTCTGTCAATAGTATAGCGAACTTGTTCAGAACCTGGTGTAATGGAGAATTCGGCTTTTGCTTTTAATCCTTTATCTACGGCATCTTCGGCCACTGAAGCAGCCTTGGATATATCTTCATATGATGAATTTGTACAAGATCCAATAAGACCAACTTCGATTTTTAATGGCCATCCATTTTCTTTAGCAACTTCGCCCATTTTACTGATTGGGGTAGCTAAGTCAGGAGTGAAAGGACCATTCAAATGAGGTTCCAATTCATCCAGATTTATTTCAATAACCTGATCAAAATATTTTTCAGGATTCATATAAATTTCATCGTCTGCTTTCAATAAGTCTTTAACTTCATTAGCAGCATCCGCCACATCGTTTCTGTTTGTAGCTCTTAAGTAACGCTCCATTGAAGTGTCGTAACCAAAGGTAGATGTAGTTGCACCTATTTCAGCACCCATATTACAAATGGTTCCTTTACCAGTACAAGACAATGATTCAGCACCTTCTCCAAAGTATTCAACAATACATCCAGTACCACCTTTAACAGTTAAGATGCCAGCCACTTTAAGAATAATATCTTTAGGCGCAGTCCATCCATTTAATTTACCGGTAAGTTTAACACCAATTAATTTAGGAAATTTAAGTTCCCATGGCATACCGGCCATAACATCAACAGCATCTGCACCTCCAACACCTATTGCCACCATTCCAAGTCCTCCGGCATTTACAGTGTGCGAATCTGTACCTATCATCATTCCTCCAGGGAAGGCATAATTTTCTAAAACAACTTGATGAATAATTCCAGCTCCTGGTTTCCAGAATCCAATACCATAACGATTAGTCACAGAACTTAAAAAGTCGTATACTTCTTTATTTGTAACTTTCGCAGTTTCTAAATCTTTTTCAGCTTCAACCTTAGCCTGAATTAAGTGATCCGCATGTACTGTTGATGGAACTGCAACGCGGTCTTTACCTGCTTGCATAAATTGCAATAAAGCCATTTGTGCAGTTGCATCTTGCATTGCAACTCTATCGGGATTAAAGTTTACATAAGATTCACCTCTTTTATAGGCTTGTGTGGGCTCTTCAGCTAAGTGAGCATAGAGAATCTTTTCGGTTAGCGTTAGTGGTTTGCCTGTTATGCTTCGAGCTTTTTCAATATTAGCTCCCATTTGGGCATACACTTTTTTAATCATTTCAATATCAAACGCCATAATATGTTATCGTTTAAGTTTTATAAATTAATGAAAGAACAAAATAGAATGATCATATTTTTTTTGGGAAAAAATATTTGTTTTATGATTATTCATTCTGATCTTAAACAGGGTGAACAAAATTAGTAAAAAATAAAAAAAAACTGCCTTAAGTTATATTTAAAATCTGTTTAATCATTTAGGTGCAATATAGGTATCTGAATTTTATTGTAATAACCAGGATCATAAATTGAATTTATGACAGAATTAAACTCATTTAAATATATTTAATTGAGCCTGATTCAGTATTTTCTTTTCGCAATATACTGTATAATTAATACTCATGGTGAATGTCTATTTGTTAATCCGGATTCAATCATAATACAATGTAATATTCTCAAATTCCAAAAATGTAACACCTAACCATATAGAATGTTTAAAGAATCGGGAACAATTGAGTATTTGTAATTTGTTGAGAGTTAGTTATTGTAAAAATTAGTTGTTCTACGTATTATATCTATTGGGATTATAGAAATTAAAAATTGATTATCTTTAGTTTTTATTATAAAAACTGAATAATGTTATCAAAACTCTTTGTTGAGAATATTAAAGTTGCATTAGGTGCAATTAAATCAAATAAACTGAGGACTATTCTAACCATTACAATAATAACAATTGGTATAACAGCCCTAATTGGAATTATTACTGCAGTTCGTTCAATCGAAACGGCCATTTCTAATAATTTTACCAGTATGGGAGCTAATACTTTTACTATTGAAAGTAGAGGTATGAATATTCAAATAGGTAAGGAGAGGCATAAAACAAAAGATTTTGGATATATATCCTACAAGGAAGCTGTTGAGTTTAAAGAAAAATTTGATTTTCCTGCCTTAGTAACTATTTCATACATGGCTTCAGGTAATGCTACAATAAAATATAAATCTCATAAAACGAATCCCAATGTTGCGGTTTATGGAGTAGATGAAAATTTTATTTCTACGGCAGGACATACAATTGGAGAAGGACGAGGATTTCTTAAACCTGATATAGTGAACAACAGAAATGTTGCTGTATTAGGTTCTGCATTATACAAAAAATTGTTTCCTGAAAATGGCAGTGCAGTTGAGGAAGTGATCTCATTAGCATCAGGTAAATATCAGGTTATTGGAGTGTTAAATGAAAAGGGTGCAGGATTTGGCGGACAAAGCGATAATGTATTGTTGCTACCAGTAAGTAATGTTCGGCAATATTTTAGTCGTCCTAAGATGTCTTATAAATTAGAAGTCAAAGCGAATAATCCGGCACAGGTAGATGGAGCAATTAGCGAGGCTACCGGGACATTCAGATTGGTTAGAAAACTAAAGGTTTCAGATGAAAATAATTTTAATATCACAAAGAGCGATAATCTGTCCCGGATGCTCATCGGTAACCTTTCTAAAGTTACCATCATTGCCAATGTAATTGGGTTTATTACTTTATTTGGAGCTGCCATTGGTCTGATGAATATAATGCTTGTTGCGGTGGCGGAAAGAACCAGGGAGATTGGTATTCGGAAAGCTATTGGAGCCACAAAAAAGGCAATTCGAAATCAATTTTTATTAGAATCAATTATTATTGGTATTCTTGGAGGAACGGGTGGTGTGGTTTTAGGTATTTTAGTTGGGAATATTTTATCGGTATTTATGAAATCAGGTTTTGTTGTACCATGGAATTGGATTGGCATCAGTATATTTATTTGTCTGGTTGTGGGATTATTATCTGGATTAATGCCTGCAATAAAGGCATCCAATCTGGAACCCATTGAATCATTACGTTATGAATAATTTGCCGGGGTTTTACCGTGAATTAGTCTTTTCAAAATCTTAGAATATATATAATGTCAAAGTTTAAAATAGCTGTCTTATTTAGTGTATTTGTTACAGGCTTAGTGTTGTTGTTTGTTATTGAAGTATTTACAGAGCAAACAAAAGGAGTAAGTATTATTGTATCAAATACCAGTAGTGTTGATTCAATTTATACTCCCGATAGTGTTGTAGTATTGCCTGTTATATACACACATGTTCCTGATTTAAGAGGTTTGCATTACAAAGAAAGGATGCATAAGTTTATTGATATGATGCTACCTTCTGTATTGTTGGCAAGTGAAAAAATGCATTTAAAAAGAGAAAATATTTTAGAAATTAATTCAGCTGTTAAATCAGGAGTGGCCTCAAGAAGAGATTCAATTTATCTTAATGAGATAAAATCAGAATACAAAACTGATAACATAGATGAGATTATTAAAAGGTTACATCCTCATCCCATTTCAATAATTTTGGCTCAAGCAGCTATTGAAAGCGGATGGGCTACCTCAAGGTTTTGTCGCGAAGGCAACAATATTTTTGGAATTTGGTCATATAATTCAAATGAGAAAAGGCTAAAGGCAAATAATGATAGAAAAGGAACTAATGTTTACCTTAGAAAGTATGATTCTCTTTTTGAATCCGTTTATGATTATTTGGAAACTATTGCCAGAGCTAATGCATACAAAAAATTTAGAGAAGTTAGGTTATACTCGGATAATCCATTTAGGTTAATATGGTATTTAAGTAATTATTCAGAGAAAAGATATGAATATGTTCATTCACTGAGGAATGTTATTGAGTTTAATGATTTGCATAAATATGATACTTACCAGTTGGCAGAAGTTAATAAGAATGATAAAGTCTGGCGACAATTATTGGAATAGTTGTACTACGCTGGTGTTCGTTTTGATTATAATATCTTGTAGTCATACAAATACACAAAACAAACAAATACAAAAAGTTTCAATCATTAATGTAATGGATCTTTTGCCGGATGATTTTCGAGCAGTAGGCATTGTATATCATCGTTTTGGAGACTTTCGTTATCCTTCAACCAATACTCCAATCGATTGTTTAGAGCAACAGTTGAGTTATCTCAAAGATAATAACATACAAACATTTACTGTTTCAGAATTACTAAACCGTAAAGTTTCGGATGGTCAAAAAGTATTCATCACAGTTGATGATGGATTTAAATCGTTTTATCAATATGGATGGCCGGTTTTTAAGAAATATGGATGTAAAGTAACTGTTTTTATAAATACCAAAACTGTTGGATGGCCCGATTATTTATCTTGGGATGAAATAAGATTTCTTCATGAACAAGGAGTTGAATTTGAGGCACATTCTCATGCACATCCTTATTTTGTTGATTCTCCAGATAGTAATCTAGTAAAGTATTTTAAGGATGATCTGTTACTGTCAGAAAAAATATTTCAGGATAGCTTAAATTATTCCCCTAAGGTATACGCATATCCTTATGGTGAGTTTGATAAGCAAATGGCAGAGTTGCTTAAGCAAAAAGGATATAAGTTTGCATTTGCCCAGAACTCAGGAGTTTGGTGTAGAAAAAGTAATCGATTTGCTATTCCTCGCTTTCCAATTGCAGGCAATTATGTTGATTTAGATACCTTTATTGAGAAGATTAATATGAGTGCTTTACCTGTTCATTCAAACAACGATTTTCCGATTTTTATAAATAATGGAGAAAGGAAATCATTAACATTTATGCTTGATTCAATAGAAAAATATATTGGGATTAATTGCTATTTTAATAACAAGAGTTCTCAAGATAATCTTACAGTAAATGGCGATTCTTTAATCGTAAATATTACCATGCCTAATCAAAGAAGAGCTCTTCTTACATTCTCAGCTCAGGATAAATACTCTAATTGGTATTGGTGGAGTCGCGTTTTCATAAATGCCGATAAAAATTAACTTCAAGAGCATAAAAATAATTTAAATTACATCGGTTGAGTAGTTTCAGTATGTGTTAATGTAATTCATTTTGAGGCTAAAAGTGATTTTTTATTGTTTTATGCTCAGTTGAGTATTTGTGATGACAAACTATTTATTTATATGAAAGGTGTTTTTGTATTGATTAATGCTATTATTATTATTATTATTTAAAGGAGGAAATAAAAAAAAGCAATAAATGTTAAAAAAATAGAAACTATTATTGGTTGTAACTCGTAGTTATTATAGTTTTTGCGATTAATACGATTCTTGTGGGGAGAAAAGTTCAAGATAATTAATAAAACGATATACAAACAACACAACACACAACCGATGTACAAAATTTATTGTTCTATTATCCTTATATTGGGATTAATAACTGCTGAATGTTATTCTCAAATAGGTAAGGAATTTTGGTTTGTAGCCCCTGATGTTATTGCTGATAATGGGGATAATCCATTAATTCTCAGGGTTACAACTTTCAATTCGGACGCTAATGTAAAAGTGTCTCTTCCAGCAGATAATAATAAAACTCTAAAGCAATTTAGGGTTACTTCAAATTCTCAATTTAGCATAGAACTGAATAAGCAGGATGTTGAAAATGCTCCTGTTAATTCGGTAAACAACAAAGGATTGTTTATAAGTTCTGATGCTGATATTGCGGTGTATTATGAAGTGAGCAATCCGAATAATTCTGAAAAATTCATCTTAAAAGCAGATAATGCATTAGGAAAGCAATTTTTTATTCCATCGCAAAATATTTATCAAAACCTCAGTGATTTTGGTGCCAATGCCAATGAAAAGGCTGATGTTGTTGCCACAGAAGATAATACACTGGTAACCATTACACCAGCAACTGATATCACAGGTCATCCTGCTAATATACCATATACCATTGTTTTAAATATGGGACAAACTTATTGTATTGAATGCAGGGATATTTCAAATACGGGTGCTTTGGCAGGTACAGAAGTAACTGCTGATAAACCTATTGCCATCACCATATCCGATGATGCTGTGATAGAAGATGTTGATAGTCATCCAAATGATTTGATAGGAGATCAGCTTATACCTGTGATTGCAACAGGAACCGAATATGTTGCCATTAATACAAGTAAATCTCCTGATAGTTTTAAAAATACCAACTCTGTACAAAAGGTTTTTGTTTTAGCGATTGAAGACAATACCTTGGTGTTTTTGAATAATACAACGAAAAATACTCGTTCATTACAAAAAGGAGAAATTGCTGAGTTTGACATTTCTGATCACGCACTGTTTATCTATGCTACCAAAAGAATTTATGCATACCAAGTAACAGGATTGGTAAATTCAACAACAAGCTCTGCCAATGAGTTGGGAAGTGCTATTTTGCCAAGTTATAGTTGTAATGGTTCAAACTCGGTATCGTTTACCAGAGTATTTAATAGAGATTTTTGGGTAAATATTATTGTAAAACGTAAAGATAATAAGTCCTTTACTTTGTTTGATAATGAAGGTAACGAACTGAATCTTAAAAAATATATTACTAGTTGGCAAACGGTTCCGGGACAGGATACAGGTCCGGAATCCTGGGTTTGCTGTGCGATAAATATGAACGATTTATCAACTGGTACTCCTTATATTCTAAAGAATTCAACAGGTCTGTTTCATTTTTGTGTACTTGATGAAAATGGATCAGGAGAGGAATCAGGATGTGCAAGTTTTGGATACTTCTCTTCTTATAATTCTTTCTGGGTTGAAGGACCAGCTCAAACTTGTAAAGGAAATTACATTGAGCTGACTTCTAAAGATGGAATGAAAAGCTATACCTGGTATTCAGATTTGGGAGGAAATACAATATTAGGAACAGGAAGTACTCTTCAGGTAACAGAATCTGGAACCTATTATGTAGATGCTGATGTGAAAATTGGAGGATGTACATTTAAAGATAGTATTGTAGTAGATTTCCTTTTTCCGGATGTTGATCTGGGAAATGATACTTCAGTTTGTTTGGGAGAGGAATTAAATTTTAGTCTTCCTTCAGGATATCCTACCTACAACTGGAGTAATGGAGATAATGATAATGAAACACTATTGTTGGCTGATAATGTTGGTCAGATAGATTTAAATGTTGAAGTGACGGATGATTTTGGTTGTACCAATTCTGATACTGTCATTGTAGATGTTTTGGATGTTCCGGTAATTAATCTTGACAGAACTTCGGTGTGTAGAGGAGAAACCATAATAAGCAATACTTCATTTGAGAGTTATGAATGGGTTTTTAATGGTGTCGTTCTGAATGCTGACCCAAATCAAAATTTTATTATACCTCAGGAGTCTGGAGTTTATACTTTAACAGCGAGGAATGCAGGAGGATGCTCAATATCAGAGGATATTACTATAACAGTAAATGAGTTACCATCAATAAATATGGCAAATGCGATAGCTTGTGAGGGTACTAATACTACACTTACAGCCCCGGCTGGTTATAGTAATTATTTGTGGAGTACAGGAGTTTCAACTCAAACAATTGATATTAACTCAGGTTCAGGGTTATGGTTAGAAGTAACAGATGCCAATGGTTGTGTAGCCCGGGATGATGTTTCGGTTACATTTGTTCAGCCAGCGAGTCTTGATTTAGGTCAGGATAAAGCTGAGTGTACTGGTGTAGATATTCTTGTAACTGGTGATGCGTCTTTTACAGATTATTCATGGACTTTTGAATCAGCTTCGTCTCCAGGTACAATCAATACGATAAGTACATCTCCAGCTTATAATTTGGCAATTAATAATGCTGATATCACAAATAATGGAATATATCGTGTGGAGGCATTGGATGCTAATGGTTGTCAAGTTGCAGATGAGGTTGAAGTGACATTATATACAGTTAATCCTCCGGTATTATCGATAACAGAAAATTTATGTGATGGAGAAATGGTTGATATCATTGCCACGGAGGGGTATGATTCTTATACATGGTATCAGGATGGAAGTGAGGTAGTTGCCTCAAAGGAACTTAGTCAGATTGCAGATGTGGGTACAGCAGGTGTATATAGAGTAGAAGCAACCTATGGAACCTGTATTAAAAGCTCGGAAATTAATGTAATAAGCCATACTATACCTCAAGTTAAATTACCTGATGATTTTTCAATATGCGAAGGTGTTTCAGGAGAATTAAAGATAGAGAGTTTTGTAGCATCAGATGGTGCATCATTTGATTATTTGTACTGGAATACTGATGAAAACATTAGGTTAAGTGATTATAATACTGCCGTTTATCCAATTTCTAGTTCTGGTGAGTATACCGTAACAGCAGTAGATAGTTATGGTTGCGAAGCTCGTGATCAGGTAACAATAGCAACTTTTACTCCAGAAGAATTTGATTTAGGACAGCCTATTAGTTTTTGTACGTCAGAGAGTGTTACAATAGAAAATCCGGTGGCAGCAGTTCAGAATTATGAATGGTATAAAATTGTAGATGGTTCTGAAGTTCACCTGATAGATGATATGGCATTAGAAATAGTGAGTGCAGGAACTTATGTATTAAAAGTTACTGATGCCAATGGTTGTAATGTCAACGATCAGATTGTAGTTTCAGAAAATTCTTTACCTAATGTTGAAATTATAGGTGAGCCTATAGCTTGTGGATCAACAATATTAACTGCACAATCAAATAACACCAACCTTGTATATGAGTGGAATGCTATTGCAGGAGTAAATTCATCGATACTAAATGTAAATTCATCTGGAAATTACAGTGTGAGAGTGCGAGATTTAAATGGTTGTATCGCCTCAGATGATGTGGATGTTACAATTCATTCAAATCCAACATTAAGTTTAAATAATATTACCGTTTGTGATGGAGAAACAGTTCTGGTTAACGGACCAACAGGTTTTGCAAGTTATAACTGGAGTACGGGAGACAATACTCAAAATATTAATGTGAGTAACCTCTCAAGTCTTTGGTTGCAAGTTGAAGATGATAATGGATGTGTCGCAAGAGATGAGATGACAGTTAATTACTTTAAACCTATTGGAATTGATCTGGGGCCGGATAGAAATGATTGTACGGGAATTTCAATTACGCTTGATGGAGGTAATGATCATAGCGCATGGAATTGGAATTTTATTCCGGATAATTCGCCAACATCAACAATAAATTTATCATCAACAACTTCAAGTTATCAAATAATCAAAGCTGATATAAATAATAGTGGAATATATCAGGTTGAAGCAAAGGATGCAAATGGTTGTGTGGCTACTGATGAGGTAAAATTGGCCTTTTATAGTACTGATCCTCCCATGTTAAGCACCACGGATAATTTGTGTGATGGGAGTGAAATTAATATCTATGCATCATCGGGTTATGATACTTATACCTGGTTTTTAAATGGTATTGAGCAGTCTGCTTATGCAAACACCATGCAGATTAATAATGTGAGCAATCCTGGTCTCTATAGAGTGGAAGCATCTGTTGGAGCTTGTATAAAAAGTAATGAGATGGATGTCGTAGAACATAATTTGCCATCGGTCAATTTACCAGATGTATTGTACTTATGTAATGGTGTTGATACTTATATTACGGTAGAAAATTTTAACGGGAATGGTGCTATGCTGGACTATTTATATTGGAATGACAATATGGATAGCAGATTTGGTGATTGGCAGCGAGCTTCATTATTTGTAAATAGTGCAGGAAAGTACTCAGTTACAGCAATTGATGAATATGGATGTGTAACTACTGATTTTACAGATGTATATACTACACCTGATCCAGTATTACTTACCGAGTCGGCCATTGTATGTAAAAATGATTTGCTTGAACTTGTTGTGAATGAGGGGTATACTTCTTATGACTGGTCAAATGGCAGTAATTCTAATAAAACTCAATTTATTACATCAAACGCAGGAGACTATGAAATAGGAGTTAATGTTACTGATGTGCGTGGATGTAATTTTTCAGATACGATAGATGTTCATGTTGGTGATATTCCAACAATAAATTTGAATAGCACAGAAGTTTGTGAAGGAAGTAGTGTGATGAATATGTCAGATTTCGTTAGCTATGAATGGATTTTTGATGGTGAAGTTCTCAATACTGTTGATACCCAAAATTGGATTGTTCCCAATAGAAGTGGAGTGTACACAATAACCGGATTTACAGCAGAGGGTTGTGTGGTAACACAAGATGTTAATATAACTGTTCATCCTCAGCCTCAAATATCATTAGAAAATAAATTTGCATGTGAAGGTACATCAAAAACTATTGCCGGACCTAATGGTTTTAGCGGCTATTTGTGGAGTACAGGAGAAACTACTCAGGATATCACATTATCTGCATCATCCGATTATTGGGTTGAGGTTACTGATGGTAACGGATGTACACAAAGAGCAGAGGCTTCGTTGGAATATATACAGCCTATGCCATTTGACTTAGGTAATGATTTAAATGAATGTGTTGGTATTGATATTACCTTATTAGGTGATTCAGAATATAGTAATTACAACTGGAGCTTTGAACCAGCAACCAACCCTGGAGCTTTAGTTTCAATAAATACAGTAAATGATTACACTTACCAATTAAATAATGCCGGGGTATCCAATAGTGGTACTTATTATGTACAGGCAAAAGATATTAATGGATGTGCAGTTTCGGATAATGTTACACTAACATTTTTTGCAGCTGATCCACCCGATTTAAATGCAACAGAAACTTTATGTACTGGAGGTTTTATTGATATTCAGGCCTCCAAAGGTTATGATACTTATTTATGGTATGATGGTGGAACACATATTATTACCAATGATGACTTACCTACTCTTAATAATGTTAATTCAGCAGGAACATACAGGGTAGAGGCAACAATAGGAACCTGTACCTTGTCAAGAGAAGTTGTAGTTCAGGAGCGTCAGGTTCCTCAAGTTTCTTTAGTCGGTGATTTTAAACTATGTAGTGGTGATGAAAAAGTAATTACTATTAATAACTATCAATCTGCAGAAGGGGCTGCTCTGGATTATTTATTTTGGAATTCAGATGATTCTTATCGTATTGCAGATTGGAATGGTGCAGAATTAGTTGTAACAGAACCCAATCAGTATTCAGTAACAGTTGTAGACGTAAACGGATGTTTGGCTACCGATATTATTAATATTGAAAGTGCAGCGGTGGAAGATCTAGATCTGGGAGAACCTGTTAGGATCTGTGAAAACAATCGTATTTTATTAGAAAATCCGTTGAATAGTTCAGTAAGTTATCAGTGGTTTAGAGTTAATGCTGATTCTGAAGATTTATTACTAAATGATGGATCATTAGAGGTTTCTGAATCAGGAATTTATAGGCTGCAAACTACAGATGGTAATGGATGTGTTCTGGATGATGAAGTGGTAATAAATGTAAATCCTCTGCCTGAAGTTACTATTCTTGGTGATCCGGAGGCATGTGTATCAACTGAATTAATTATTGCAGATATTGATGAAAGTTATACATACCAATGGAATGGAGATGCTTCACTTAATACAGAGAGTTTAGAAATAAAAACATCGGGAACATATACGCTTAATGTTTGGGATGATGCCGGTTGCCAAAATACAGGTAGTGTTGATGTTATTATTCATGAATTACCAATGTTGAGCCTGCAGAATGATACAGTTTGTTCGGGCGTTAAAGGAATATTATCAGGTCCTGTAGGAGCTAACTTTGAATATTTATGGAATACCGGAAGTAAATCGTCATCTATTGCCGTAGATGAAGGTAGTTATTCCTTATGGCTTAAAGATAATAATGGTTGTACGGCCACAGCAGATGTCAAAGTGGTATGGCGTAAAGTTCCTGAGGTTGATTTGGGTATCGATAAGATTATTTGTCCGCTGGATAATTGGCAATTAGATGCTGGTTCCGGTTTTGCATCTTATCGATGGCATAATGGGGTTTCATCACAAACCATAACTGCTAACTTACTCGATACAGTAAATTTTGTCGAGGTAACAGACGAGTATGGTTGTACTGGTTTTGATAGCCAAACAGTTAAATTAAAGGTGGCACCGGTAATGGAAATCTGTTCAGACACAAGTGTTTGTGCTTCAGAAATTTTTGTGATTGATGCCGGACCAGGATTTCTTAGTTACCTGTGGAATGATGGTGACGAATCTCAAGTTAAAGAAATAGACAGTCCGGGAGAATATTCAGTGGAGGTATTTGATGGTTGTTTTGTATTTAATGATACTGCAACAATAATTCATTACGATGAACCCATAGTGGCAAATTTGGATACAAGTTATTATGCACAGATTATTGTGTATTCCCAGGGAGGTACTGAACCTTATTATTATAGTTTAGACAATTCATCTCCAAAGCTTGAAAATGTTTTTAAGAATTTAAAAAATGGAGAACATGAAATTCTTGTTACAGATTATAATGGCTGTCAGGCTACTGCCACATTGGAATTAAACAGTGTGTTTGATATTGAAGTTCCCGGATTCTTCACTCCAAATGAAGATGGTTATAATGACAATTGGGAAATTGCAGGTATTGCAAAATATCCTGATACAATCATTAAAATATATGATAGATATGGTAAGTTATTAATAAAGTATTTTGCGTCAGATCCAGGGTGGGATGGAAGGTATTTGGGTAAACCAGTTCCCACAGATGACTATTGGTATGTGATCGAACTGGTAAATGCAAATAAGGTCTTAAAAGGGCATATGACTTTAAAGCGATAGTATTATTGATTTATAATTACTAATTAGTGAAGGAGTCATGTTTATGAGAAAAATTACGACAATATTGTTATTGTTTTTGGTTAGTTTTTCAATTTGGTCGCAGAAATACTATATAACTAACTTATATATGTATGATATGTTCTTGTTGAATCCGGCAAGTGCTGGTATGGATAAGAGTTGTTATAGTTTCAGTGCATTTTACCAGAATCAATGGATGGGAATGGATGATTCTCCAACAACACAGATTTTTAATTTTCAAGGTCCATTAATCCAAAAATTAGGATTGGGGAGTTATATATATAATGATCGAAATGGAAATATGAAAGAATTAGGACTTCATCAGGCATTTAGTTATGAAGTTCTTCTTTCAAAAAAGAGAAAAACCGTATCTTCAATTTCATTTGGAATTGCTTTTTCATTAGAGCAAAGTACAATTGACGAAAGTGGCTTTAACAATCCATCAGCTGTGCTTGATCCCTTAATTACCGGAGGAATAAATTCGGGATTTGGATTTAATACCAGTGCCGGAGTTATTTATAAGTACAATGATTACCATATTGGTTTTTCTGTAACCAATATGATTAATCAAACAAATCCATTATATATGAATCCATCTGAGCCAGAGTTGCCGATGGATTTTCATATTTATGCAAGTTCATTGTATAAGGTTTTGGATAGAGATATTTATTTGGAACCAATAATAATGTACAGACAAAATACTTTGTTGGATAAAAAGCTTGATTTTACAATTAAAGGAACATTCCCAAC
>JBNKGY010000059.1:0-19010 GCA_050290065.1 Marinilabiliaceae bacterium | reverse complement strand
CCTATTTACTAGACGAAATCTGAACTACAAAAACCCAATTTAGTAAAAGGTCATCACGAAGGGCTTTGTCCCATAGAGGAAAAGGGTTGACATTGAGTCTCACTCTCCCACCAAATCCCATCCACAACCACCACCACCAACAGCAGCCATCATTTCTGAATCAGTAGCTTCACGAACCTCTGTAATAGATCCTGCAAAATAAAGATCATCACCCGCTAAAGGATGATTGAAATCCATTTTTACGTTTTCGTCAGTAATATCTAAAACAATTCCGTTCAATCTGTTTCCTTGAGCATCCTGCATTGGAACCATATTTCCAACTTTGATCAAATCTTCATCAATTTTTCCATCAACTTCGAAAATATTTTTTGGAATTTCAACTTTAGCCTCTTCGTTCACCTGACCATATGCCTCATCAGCTGTTAGTTTAAAATTAAAATCTTCACCAACTTTAAGGCCTTCAAGCTTTTCTTCAAACATTTGAAGCATACGTCCAGTACCAAAAATAAACTCTAATGGCTTATCTTCACTAGTTTCTTCAACAATTTCCCCCTCAAATCCATTCAAACGTAACACATAAGATAATGTCACAAATTTGTTTCTTGAAATTTCCATATGTATATTTTTTTTTAAGAATTTCTATATCAATATTCTTTGCAAAGAAAGCGAGTTTTTTAATATATACAAAAAACAATGCCGTAAAAAAAGGACTTAAACGTCCGTATTAACATTTATTAGCTTTGCAAATACAAATATTTTGAAATATTTATTTATAAATGTTATTACCTATTGTTACTAGTTATCTCCGCTTCTGTACTTTTATAAAGTATTAAACAGATTCAAATAATTAAAGTTCGATGAGTAGTTTAACATTTGATGTGCAAAATTAGTTTGATAATTAATTTCTACATCAACAATCTCATCTTCATCATATTTGAGAGTAAGTTGCGGATTTAAAAAACCGGTAAACGGTGGTACATTCAATTTTTTAAAACGATCCAATACTTCACGATGTAAAGCCAGATCAATCTTAACTCCATATTCTTCAACCATACTTTTTGCAGCCTTATAATCACCTTCCGACTTTATTCTCTGAATCTCATTCAGCAGTTCACCAAACAATACATGCAATTTGGCATGGTCTTTTACTACAAAATAGGTCTTCCCGTTCTCAACAACTTTCTCTATTACCTGCCCCTCTCCTTTTTCATAAACCCATTTTGAGATGAGTTGACGATTACGCATGTGCGCTTGTTCAATATCATTCCCAAGTTTAATTCTGGTTATTTGTGTAAGTAGTCCATTTCGTATATACCCGTTATAATGTGCTTTTGCGGCATCAATATGGGGTATTAATCCTAATTCAATGGCTTTGGGATGATACATAAAATACAATCCATAAAGATCAGCTCTTGCCTCTTCTATAACAGAACCAAAGGACTTTAATGAGTCAGAAGTAACACCTGGCATCATTCTTCCGGAACCATGCCCAACACATTCGTGTAAGTGCGTATGCAAATTATCTGAAATAGTTCCATATTCTTTCTCCAAAGAAACTTCCTCATCAGTCAGGGTAAATTCTTCAATAAATCCAGAACTCAATGATGCTTTGTGATGTGCATTGGAAATATTGGTCAGTGTTACTGATTTTGAACCATATTCTTCTCTTATCCATTCAGCATTTGGCAGGTTTATTCCCAAAGGACTGGCAGGATAACAATCTCCACCCAGCATAACTGCATTAATTGCTTTTAAAGAGATTCCGATTATTTCATCTTTTTTATACTTTGGATCAACGGGAGCATTTTTCTCAAACCAATTGGCATTTTCAGCAATGACCTTAGCTTTTTGAGTTTCTTCATTATCAACTACCTGAACAACACCTTCCCATGTGGCTTTCATACCGAGTGGGTCGCCATAGGTTTCAATAAATCCGTTAATAAAATCCACTTCTCCTTCCAGGGCTCCAACCCATTTAATATTAAAGTTATCAAACACTTCCAGATCACCTGTATTATAATACTCTACAAGCAGATCTATTGCCTCTTTCTGCTGCTCGTTTTCTGCATACTTAATGGCTTTATTTAAATGATTAACTATTTGTTGAATAGCCTCTGCATATAATCCCTTTGACGAATAGATGGCCTCATAAACCTGACCTTCTTTTTTACAAACTTTACTATTTAATCCAAAAGAAACTTTTTTATTTAATGCATTTTCTTTTGCACTTAGGTAATATTCCTCAACTTCATTCTGATTTACATTTTCGTAAAAATTATTAGCTGAAGTAATAATCAAATCATCTTTAGGATTTGAGTTGACCCTTTTGGGTAGAAAATGAGGATCAAATATCAGTTTTTTAATGAGATCAATATTTTCACTCATTATACGGAAATCTACGATTTCATTTTTCTTTTCTTCAAGCAGAGTCATCCATTTAAGCAAACTATCTATTGAAAATCCCGGAACAAACTTATCGGTGCTATAATGATGGTGTATTCCTGAAGCGAACCACACTTTTTTGAGATATACCTCGAATTGAGCCCACTCCTCGTTACTTTTATCGTCGACATATTGATAGATAGTCTCCAGCGTTTTTCTTATCAACAGATTATACTTTCCATGTTGATCCCATAAAATATCACGCCCTGCAATGGTAGCCTGACTCAAATGGTAGATGTAAATCTTCTTTTTTAAACTTAGCTTTTCAAAACCCGGAATTTCAAATCGAAGAATCTTTATATCGTCAAATTTTTCTGCAAATATTTCCATTTATATCTCTTTATTATTTCATTACTTAATCAAATGTGCATTGTATTTTTGAAAGCATGAATTTAGTGCTGTATTGCAGGATTTCTTAAATCAACATCCTCATACAAAACCCATTTTCCTTTTTCTAACACATAACTATCATAAGAAAAGTCGGGCCCGTAAAAACGGAAATTACCTTTATACAAATTATTTGATGGAGCCAAATGATCTAATACAATTCTTTTGTTTTCCTTATCATATTGAAGCATCATATTTGTACTTGCTGCGTATTCAAATACCAATCTCTTATCAATGGTCCGGTCTGTTTGAAAAATGGAATGTCCAAATTTAGGATACACCTTATTAATTATATACAGAGGATCCACAACTTTTATTTTTGTCATTTCGTTATTGGGTTTATAACCTAATAACATATAATAAGTACCGTATGTTTTATCCTTTACAGGAATCATATCATAATAAACAGCTCCATACCATTTACGCGGAGACAAAACTGCTTTTTCCGGGGATCGCATTTTTTTTGTATCATCTTCAAGATTATGGACATTAATATTTCCATCATCATCTTTAATTACAACAGCACCAAAAAAATGATTTTCAGAATTAGGAAGCTCCACATTCCATGTACTCACTTTCACTTTTTTATCTTCAGATATGAGTGTTGAAATACGTTTCATTCCGCTTAACGGATCATCAAAGAGTTCTTTATCGGCCCAAAGCACCTCCATTCGTTTATAAATAGAATCATTTAAGGCAAGTCTTTCTTTTTTGGTATCTCTCAACAACAACTGTTCAAACATAAAAGTTATGGCAACATCATGATATTGCCGATAAATTTTCATATCTGCTTTAAAAGAAAATGTTAACGGATAAAAATCAATATCACCGACTGTTTTACGAGACAAGTGTAACTGAAAAGTACCTATTCCTTTTTTATCCTTATGACTAAAACTTTCATCATAAAAATGCATCACTTTTCGCTCATTTATAACGCCGGACACGATATACCAGTCTAAGCGAAATACAATACCATCTTTATACGAATTGTAATAATAAACTTGGTATTTTGAATCAGACGATTTAGTATATTGAATATGAGCTGTATCCGTTGGAATTACATCCTTATTATAATGGGTTAAAAATGATTGAAATTTTTTCGAGAATTCTGCAAGTTGAAATCTTTTTTCATGTTCATCAGTAAGTTCTGATATTTCTTTGACTTTATTTTCGTAGAAATATAAATTCTTTTGCCCATAAAGAACAGAGGTTGAAAATAAAAAGCCGAAAACAATTAGTCTATATATGTACATTTATATATATTTTAATATATTTGCAAAGTTAAAATGTAAAGGTAAATATTATGAAGTTAGGTGAAAAAATAAAGAAACAAAAACCACTCCATTTAATTACGGGAATCGTATTGGGAGGAATATTAGGATATGGATTACACTCATATATTGGTTGCATATCAGGTAGTTGTGCAATAACATCAAATCCTTTTTATAGTACCATTTACGGATCTTTTTTTGGTTTTATTTTAGCACTAAAATAGTTGTAATTTTAAATATCAAAGTAAAAAAGCCCACTTCTAACTAGTGCATGTCCAAATAGTCGGGTGTTTGGATTATAAAGTTTAAATACAAGGCGTGAAAAAAATTCAAACTGCAGTATACTAGCCTATATGAGGATTTGAATTTTGATCAACAACGCAGTTGTTAGACTTTATAGACGAACACTAACTAATGATTAAAGAATGGAGTTTTTAAAATTTTATGATCTAAAATTCAGATAACCACTAATCCCAATTTAAAATAACCTTACCACTATTACCTGTTTCCATAATATCAAATCCTTTCTGAAAATCATCTACATGAAATCGATGAGAAATCATTGGGGTAAGATCAATTCCGGTAAGTAACATCTGTTCCATATGATACCAGGTTTCAAACATCTCTCTACCATAAATCCCTTTCAGAGTGAGGCCTTTAAAAATCACTTTACTCCAGTCAATTTGAGTTGAGGAAGGTAATATTCCCAACAGCGATATTTTACCTGAACTGTACATACTATCCAACATGGTATTTAAGGCCTGCGGATTACCCGAACATTCCAAACCAATATCAAATCCCTTCATATTAAGTTCGGTTACTACATCTCTCAAATCCTCTTTTAAGGGATTAATCACCTTAGTTGCACCCATTTGTTTGGCCAGTTCGACTCTATATTCATTTATTTCAGTAGCCACCACATAACGTGCTCCGGCAAATTTAGCAATAGCCACACACATGCTTCCTATTAATCCTGAACCTGTAACCACAACATCTTCACCAATTATTGGAAAACTAAGTGTTGTATGGGTAGCATTTCCAAAAGGATCCATAATAGAAGCTATTTCGTCAGAAATATTTTCATGCACCTTCATTACATTATAGGCCGGTACTTTTACATATTCGGCAAATGCACCATCTGTATTTACACCAATGCCAATTGTATTTTCACATATATGCTGGCGCCCTCTGCGACAATTTCTGCAATGCCCGCAAGCTATATGCCCTTCTCCGGTAACACGATCGCCTTCTTTAAACTCCTTGACTTCGCTCCCAACTTTTGCTACATATCCCACGTATTCATGACCAATTGTCATGGGTGTTTTAATGGTTCTCTGAGCCCACTCATCCCATAAATAAATATGTAAGTCGGTTCCACAAATGGAAGACTTTACCACCTTAATTAATACATCATTTACTCCAATATCGGGTAAATTGATTTCTTCCATCCATATACCTTTTCCTGGCTTTTTTTTGACCAGTGCTTTCATTTTTGCCATAATTGAAAATGTATTATATTGATAACCTGAAACCAAATTTTCTTATCTAACTCAGTCCCCCTAAAAGCAAGCTTTTTCCTTTTAAGACAATACATAAAATAACAACTGGAAGATAATCAGCACGATGAAATATTTATGTCTAAGGTAGATCAATAGCAAAGTTGAGGAATTGAATATGATACTTCAATGACAATTCTCAACCTATTCAATATCTATAGATGATTTTTAACAGTATTATGACTGGCAAGCCATTTGTGGAATTCAAGTTGAGATCTGAATTGCTTCTCCCCACTTTCAGGTGTTTTTATTACATTATCCAATGCATTATTTAATATCCTGGCAGAACAGTTGTCTTTGCGCTGCATTTCTAACATTGTTTTTACCTCCTTACGTAATTTTTCATTATAAATCGGACAGGCCACCTCAATTCGCCTATCCAGATTACGGGTCATAAAATCAGCGGAGGAAATATACATTTTTTCATCTCCATCATTACAAAAAACAAAAATCCTGGAATGTTCTAAAAATCTATCAATTAAACCAATGGCCTCAATTTTATTTTCAGGAGTATCAAATTCAGACACTAAAGAAAACATTCCCCTCACATTTAAGAAGATTTCAACACCTGCAATTTTGGCCTCATATAAAAGCTGAACCAGATCATAATCTACCAGGTTATTTACCTTAATATAGATGTATGCCTTTTTACCTTGTTTGGCATTATTTATCTCCTGCTTTATAAAATTTTCGATAGAATTACGCATATAAAACGGGGAAACCAACAGGTGTTTAAATTCAGGTATATTATAATTTTTTTGAAAGAACTCGAATACTGCAGCCACTTCATTTGCTATTCCTGAATGTTTGGTCAGTAACAGGTGATCCGCAAAGGTTCCTGCAGAATCCTCATTGAAGTTTCCGGTTCCCACACAGGCATAATTCACCAATCGGGTCTTTTCTTTACGAGTAACCAAACAAAGTTTTGAGTGAACCTTTAATCCGGGAACACCAAACACAACCTTGACACCGGCATCCTTTAATTTATTTGCATGAAAAATATTGGCTTTTTCATCAAATCTTGCTTGTAATTCCATTACTGCAGTAACCTTTTTTCCATTTCTGGCTGCGTTTCTTAGCGCTTTCATTACCGCAGAGTTTTTTCCAACCCTATATATGGTAATTTTAATTTCTTTTACCATTGGATCTATGGAAGCTTCTCTCAGATAATCAATAAAATGATGAAATGAATGATATGGGAAATGAAGTAATATATCCTTTTTAGATATAATGGAAAACAGGGAGGTTTGAGGTATAATATCTTTATGCTCTATCACTCCTAAAGGTTGATAAGTTAATCTTTTATTGCCAAATTTTGGGAAACATATAAAATCCTTGAAATTGTGATACCTTCCTCCTTTTATTACGGCATCATCCGAAGTATAATTCAACTTTTTAAGCAGTAATGCCAACAGCTCTGCCGGCATATATTTATCATGAACAAAACGTACCGGTCTGGCTTCTTTTCTTCTTTCCAGCCCTTTGGATATTTTTTTTACATAACTTTCTGAAATATCATCATTAATATCTAACTCAGCATCTCTGGTTAATTTAAATGTATAAGCCTTTATATCGTCAAACTTAAACATGTAAAAAATGTCCTTCAATTCATATCTGATCACATCATCCAAAAGCATAACATATTTATGTCCGTCATTGGATGGTAACAAAACAAACCGATCTAAGGCTGAAGGTATTTCAATCAGAGCATAATTATCTTTTCCTTTTAACTTGCCTTTCAGGTAAACTGCTAAATAAATGCCATCATCAGCAATATCAGGAAGTGGACGACTTTTTGTAATGATAATAGGCATTAAATTTCCCCGTACCTTTTTTTGAAAGTACCTTTTGACAAATTTTCCCTGATCCTCTGTTAATTCATTTTCATCAATTAAAATTATGTCTTCCTTTTGTAGTTCGATAATGATTTCATCAAATGCTTTTGAAAACTTCCTGGTTTGATCAATAACGATGGAATGAATTTCCTTTAACATATCCTTAGGGGCTCCCCCTTCAAAAATCGTATTTCTGTCTAACTGAACAATACGTTTTAAAATCGCCACACGGACTCTAAAAAACTCATCCATATTATTGGAATATATCCCAAGAAACTTTATCCGTTCAATTAGGGGCACATTTTGCCGTGTTGCTTCCTGCAAAACTCTTTCATTAAATGATAACCAACTAATTTCTTTACTTCTAAAGTTTTTTGAAATCATATTGCAATTGCTTTATATTTTAGATTAATAATATAGTATGAAAACAGTAGTAAAAATAAGAATTATCTTGGAAACCCGCATTGAATTATCGCTTTATCCGTTTAAAAAATTTCAGAGTACTGGTGAAAATTATTTTACTTCCATTCATCAATAAAAATTCCACTTACATATGTTTTTTCTAATCATTTGCTATTGAAAGGTATGTAATAAAGCCAGTGGATTATGATCATCTAGAATGTTATAGCCACCAAATTCTTTTAATGATCAACTTTTATTTCAGATTTTATTATTGGATTGGAATTTTATTTCAAGGCGTTTATTCCAATATAGTATATATAATGAACAATTCTTGTGAATTTAAGTTTTAAAAGCTAAATGATTCAGATAAAAATAGATTTATATAATTAGAATAATGAGTAGAAATAGATTGAACCTTCATGAGGTATTAGATGTAAGACACTTAACGGACTCCGCTTTTGTGATTCGTTTTGAAAAAAATGGGATGGATTTTACTGCAGGTCAGCATGTTTGTGTAGGTCCGGCAAACGGTATTCATACTCGAGAATACTCAATTTATAGTCCTGAGGATTCTCCATATATTGAAATATTGGTTAAAGAGGTGCAAAATGGACTGATTACACCTGTATTAAAAAAATTAAAAGCAGGTGACTCTGTTGTTGTAGAAGAGCCTGTTGGTTATTTTACCCTGAATAAGGAAGCCCAGAAAAAAAAGAAATACCTGTTTATTGCAACCGGTACAGGTATATCACCAT
This sequence comes from Marinilabiliaceae bacterium, assembly GCA_050290065.1. GTDB lineage: Bacteria > Bacteroidota > Bacteroidia > Bacteroidales > Marinilabiliaceae > Saccharicrinis. Next base: position 10,362 of record JBNKGY010000059.1, on the reverse strand, counting down.
TTCATTCCATGATAAAAACAAATCCTTCATTAGACTATACACTATTGCATGGTGTGCGAACAGCAAATGAAGGGTATGAAAACCATGAATATGATGAAAACCGCTACATCCTTTGTTCATCAAGGGATACAAGTGGCAAATACATTGGTCGCCTGACAAATTATTTACAAGAAATTAAGATAGATAAAGAATCTGAAGTATATTTGTGCGGAAATTGTAATATGATTCATGATGCATATGATATCCTTGAAAACAAAGGGGTACCAAATGAACAAATTCATGCAGAAGTATACTTTTAATTATTTAAGTTAAAGGATATTTCTTAAACTGAATTATCAATCGTATCGTGTGCATCACAATTCAATAAAATTAGGATGTATGTTGGTTTTAAGAAGCCAGTACAACTAAAGTTATATCAATATTGAAATTATTAAATAGAGGATAGTGAAATATTTTTTACTGACATTGGGATGTCAAATGAACATGAGTGATTCGGAGCGAGTGGCGTCAGTACTAGATGCAGCCGGATGTGTTAAGGTTGATAATGAAGAAGATGCGAATATCATTGGTATTTTGGCTTGTTCTGTGCGTCAAAAGGCTATTGATAAGGTGTACAATAAGATTTCTAAATGGAACAAATGGAAGAATAAGAAAAACCTTGTCACCTTTATTTCTGGATGTATTTTACCCACAGATAAAGAGAAGTTTCTGAAACTTTTTGATATTGTTTTTGGTATGCCTGAGCTTCCTCAACTTCCTAAAATGTTACAGGAATATGGTATTGCAAACCCGCTTTCATTGGGTTCTGAGCCTCAAACTGCAGCCGATGAAATTAAGCTATTCTGGAACGTTAAACCTAAATACGATTCAAATTTTGAGGCTTTTGTGCCCATTCAAAATGGTTGTAATAAGTTTTGCACCTACTGTGCCGTTCCCTATACAAGAGGTAGAGAGATTTCACGTCCTTCTGAAGAGATAATTCAAGAAGTTAGAAATTTAGCTGAAAAGGGTTATAAATCAATAACCTTGCTTGGCCAAAACGTGAATTCTTATGGTCTTGATAAAAAAGGCGAAGAAATTAGCTTTGCACAATTACTCGAAAAAGTAGGCCAGATTGGTGAAGAAATCACTCATGAGTTTTGGGTTTATTTCACATCTCCTCACCCACGTGATATGTCTGATGATATTTTCCATATCATTGCCAAATACGATTGCTTAGGTAAGCAAATTCATTTCCCCTTACAAAGTGGTGATGAAAAGGTGCTGATTAAAATGAATAGAAACCATTCTTTATTGAAGTACCGCAGTACTATGGAATCACTTAGAAGAATTCTGCCACAAGCTACTGTATTTACTGATATTATTGTTGGATTTACTGACGAAACTGAAGAGCAATTTGAAAATACACGTAAGGCCATGGCTGAATTCAAATACAATATGGCCTATATTGCCATGTATTCACCACGACCGGGAGCTGCTTCGTACAGGTGGGAAGATAATATTAGTCTGGATGAAAAGAAAAGACGTTTTGCTGTATTAAGTGAAGAATTGCAAAAACACACTTACGAACACAATAAGGCTCAGGTTGGAAAAACGTTAAAAGTTCTGGTTCGTGAAGATGATAGAAAAGCCGGATACCTTTCTGGACACACTGATGGTAAAATTGTTATTCGCTTTAAATCAGATGACAGAAGCCTGATTGGACAAATTGTTGAATTAAAAATTACCGCGGCTGCCAAATTCTCCTTAGAAGGTGAATTGGTTAAAATAGCCGTTAGTTAAGAAGTTATAGACAATAGCATTCAGATTGATTTATAACATTGTAAAATTCAGCATTCTAACTGATTAACAATAATTTATAGAAAATACACAAACAAAAGCCCGGATATTTAATATTCGGGCTTTTGTTTTGTTTGTTAAGGTGATTTCAAAATGGATTTATTTCTATTAAAATTCAATACGATAAGTAAAATATGGATATACCATGGTCATTCCATGCGATACCACTTTTTGTTTCTCAAAGTCATAAGCCCAACCAAACATTTCACTTTGCATTAAAGCATTTTTAGCTTGTAAAGAAAAAACCTGAGAGTTACTTTTCTTATTTATTTTGTAACTAAACGCAATGTCAACAAAAAACTTATTACTCTCCTGCCATTCAAAAGCCCGGCTTTCATCAAGCACAACTATTTCATGCATCCTTGAACTTTCCTGATCGGCAGGTGTAAAACGGTTTCCTCCCATATAAGCTAACTTACCATTTAACCCAATAGTATTATAATTACGAACCGACCATTCTTTACCTGCTAAAAAGTTGAAAACAAAGTTTCGGTTGAAAGATGTATTTCGTTCAATACCATCACCTCCTATATATTTAGAATCAAAAACAGTTCCGGTAAACATATAATAAAATCCTTCTTTCATATAGCGCTCCATTGTTATGTCAATCCCAATGTTTGTGCCTGATCCCTTATTAACAAGCGGCTCCTGAAAATACATATTCCATGTATAGTTGATCAATGATTCCGAGCTGCCCTGCACAACCGGGACATCAAACAAATCCTGGAAATAAGGTTCAATTTTTAATTTTAAATTCTCATTAATTCTGTAATCATATGAAAATACATAATGGCGTGCTTTTGTTACTTTTAATTTCGGATTTAACAATACACCACTTTCAGATCTTGCCTGATAAAACCTAATAGGTTCTAACCGGCTATGCAATCCATATGCTAAATGAAGTGAATGCCTCGGAAGAAACCTCCATGACAACCCCAATCTGGGTTCATTAACCCATTCCTCATTCATATCAAAATAAGATATATTAGCACCAGCATTTACATCAAGTAAGGGTGTTAATCTCCATTTAAACTGTGAATAAACCCGGGTTAAATTAGACTGCCCACTCTGGTTTGCTATAGAAAACAGCTCATCTTCAACACCTGGATTTTCATTACCATATACATCCAAAAAATACTTTAATACTGAAAAACGAATACCGGTTCTATTGGACACGTGTTTACTTATTTTACTATTCAGAGATGTGTTAAAAACAAATCTGGCATTATCCTCATTATGATCTGCCACAGGTCGAATAGATCCATCACGTTGCTTTTGATTACTTTTCATAGAAAACCTATCATATGTAACTGCTAACGAACTTTTTACGTAGCCCAATTTACCAATACTAATCTGGTGAGACAATCCTGATGCAGCTATATCCGATCCTGTTTTATACTGGTTATTATCAAAGGTATTGGTCCATTTATTCACATCCTCATCTGGTTCAAAAGAAACCTCACTTAAACCACCAATCCCCCATATCGAAAAGTTACCTGCCTTTAGAGTTGGTAGATTAATCTTGAAACTCAGATCCTGATAATTTGGCAAACCAAATCCTTCTCCGGCAATTTTACCAACTAATCCCATCGTAGAATAACGATAATTAAAAAGGTATGATGACTTATGTTTTATACCCAAAGGTCCTTCTGAACTTATATCGATTCCTTGAGAACCAATCTGAAAGGAAGATTCGCGTTTATCTTTATTTCCGTTCCGGAATTTCATATCAAAGGCACCAGACATTGCATTTCCGTATTCTGCAGGAAACGCTCCTGTGAAAAAATCGGAATTAGCCAACATATTCACACTAAAAACCGTTTCAATACCTCCACCATTATTTACACCATTTAAATGATTTGGCGCTGGAATTTCAATCCCCTCTAATTGCCATAATATACCTTTGGGAGCATTTCCCCGTATTACAATAGCATTATCATTAACACCTTCAGCCATTGTTACTCCAGCAAAAGAACCTGCTAATCGCGAAGGATCATTCCAACCTCCTGCATATCGTGAAGCCTCCTCTACCGAAAAGGATCGAGCCGATAATGTTGCCATATTATTTTGTGCTTTATCTTTTCGAAAAGATGGCTTTACTACTATCTCCTCCAGTGTTTTAAAACTCTCTTTTAACATCACATTTAACACAATCTCTTTGGCCGAACCAACAATGACATCCTTTATAATTGATGATTCGTACCCCATAAAACTAAATTGAATGGAATACCTTCCTATCGGAATATCATTCAATATAAAATCTCCATCCATGTCTGTAATCGTACCTATTGGAGGATTAGATCCTATTATAAAAACATTTACTCCCGGTAGAGTAATATGCGTATCCATATCCACTACACGTCCTTTTATATTTTGAGAAGGTTCCTGAGCCGATAAGTTTATAATCGCAAGACTCAGTAATAGCGACAAACAAATTTTCTTCAACATCATTATAAATTTATTTACATCATTTCAATGCAAATTTATGCTGACTACAAGATAATATTGTTCTGATTTATAAAGAGGAACCTATTTTTCAAAAACCATATCCCATTAATTATCATACAGATACAATATATCCGATTGTTTTTTTTGATTAAAAGGTTCTATTTTATAAATCGGTCAGCTTTTTTTTAAATTCGGAAGGAGTTTTTCTGGTTAGTTTTTTAAATGTGGTATTAAAAGCCGTTTTTGAATTAAAGCCTGCCTCATATGCAATGGCCAACATTGTTAAATCCTCATCGCCATTTTGTAAGAGTTCTTTAGCTTTTTCAACTCTATATCCATTGACAAATTGAAAAAAATTCACTTTAAATCCGGTATTAATAATGTATGACAACTGATGTGGTGTTACTCTTAAAAGTTCAGATAACCTTACCAAATTGATTTCACTATCTAAGTAAGGTTTATTGTCATTCATTATTTGAATAAGCTGATCTTTATATAGCTTTAATTCCTCATCAGAAATTACTTTCTTTTTTTCATTTGTATTATCATCTGATTCATTTGTAGCTAATATCAACGTTTCTCTTTGCTCTTGTCGTACAGGAAAGATTTCTTTTTGTGTAAAAGAATGATATGCAATAAAGTAAACTGTTATGAGTTGAATAATATTAATATGCAAACTCAAATTGGTTGTGCTTATAAAAATGTTGTGCAATACAAACATAACACTCAGCACAATAATTTGTAAAATAATGTATTCTAACCAATTAAGATTAATCCCACTGGTATCTGACGAATATAAAACAATACGTTTTTGATGTTTGCGAATAGACAGGTAAGCCAGACTTGTATAAAATAAAGCTTGTGTTAAAATAAGTACTATTGAAGGAATAAATAATGCCTGCTGTAATGATGGATTAAAATACATTATTCCCTGGAATAACATATATACAATGGGTATTATGATGTGCCAGGCGTAGATCTTGGATATTTTAAAATCGGGCCGGGTATAATACATGATGCTGATATAAAACACCAAGGGTGTAATTATTTGTGTCCCATGAATAATTGTGGATATTGATGGATTCAAAGGCTTAAATCCTGAATATTGTATAATTTCTTCTAACCAAAAGGAGGCGTACAATAAAAGAAAAAGTGCAAAACTTCTATTTCCTTTAATGTTGATTTTTAAGGGATTTGTAATATTTATAAAAGTTAATAGTATGAGTGCCCCAAAAAAAAGTATAACAATTAAATTATTAATGCTTTGAATATACATCAGCCATTTTTTTGTTTGATGAAGATAGAAAAAGTATTGAATTTATTTAATGTCAATATTCCTGTATCAGGATTAATCGGTATTTATTGCTTAATTGCAATCATCTTGAATCACAGGTACTTTATAATCTATCAAAAACGAAAAGCTACCCCTCCATATAAATTAAAAGGTAATCCCGGATAGTAATACCTGGGCAGGTTGGTTCCAAAAGACTTTGCATTAATTAAAACCATGGACGCATAATGGTTATCAAACAAATTATCACATCCAATATTTATGTTTCCTTTTAATTTAGATATAGTGATATCATATGAAAGCTTTGCTCCCACCTTATCATAGGCTCCATATTCTTTTTCATTGCCATCTGTTAGATACTGACTTCCCACTCGTTTATAGTCTATATAAAAATGCAAATACCGGTAATTGCCGGAAAGATTAACATTCATATTGTATTCAGGAATACCCGGCAGATGGTTGCCTTTATAGTCATTACCATCATCTACAAAAGTTTTAAACTTATTTTCTGAAGTAAAAAAACTAAGACCTACCATTAATGAATGGGTGCTTTTTTGAGGTATCAACTTATAATGAATGGATGATTCGATGCCCTTATGGGTTGTTTCACCAGCATTTACGCCAAAAAACTCATCTTCATTATCTCTTTTTGTGACCAGCAAATTTTTCATTTTCATCGAATAAAGAGTCAGGTCTGCTTTTATTCGTTTACTTGAATTAACATAACGATACCCCAACTCGTAACTCATACCCTCTTCCGGTTTTATATTTTGGTTAAATGAACCATCGGGCATCTGAGACTCTTCCACCGAAGGAGCTGAGAAACCATGTCCTAACGAAGCGAATATATAAGTTGATGAATTTACCATATAATTCAAACCCAGACGTGGAGATACAATCCAATCATAAGTATAATCCACCTCCTCATTCTGCAAAAATCCATATTGAGAAGAATAATGTGTTTGATTCAAATTGGCAGAAGCCTGAACCAATAAATTATTCAGAAACTGATACTCCATCAAACCAAATAAGTTATAATAATTCCTTTTGATTTTATTAGAACTGATAAATGCATCAAATACAGCTTCAGCTAACTCATACAATGAGACATTATTATTTTCATGCATCAATTCAATGCCAGTTTCCAACCTAAATGACTTTTGATTAAAAACTAACTTCTCCCTAATACCTATTGAGTTTTTTGATTCTTGTAAGCGATTAAAAGGTCGAAGTTCATCTAAATCAGACTTTCTGCCAAAAACACTAACCGAGTTCAACCATTTATTCGAAAGCGGAGATAGTAATCCGATGCTCAGTAAGTGCTTTTTCGATTCTTCATATCCTTGAATATTGTTCCATGAAAACGCAGCTTTAGAGGGAGAATTATGGAAGTCAACGCTATCTAAAGAACTTGGTATTTCTCCATTTAAAAATCGGTAATTGTATAAAAAAGTAAGGTAATTATTACCAACTCGTTGTTTTCCTTTTAAGGTGACATGATATCTTTTATACCTACTATTTTGTCGATATCCATCAGAATTAAGACTTCCTCCCGTTAAAACAATTTTACTTTTAGAGGAATGAAAAAGGTTAATATTTAACTGATTCGACCAGGTTTGAAAACTCCCAAACTCGCTTTTGTAGTATATTTTTTGAGTTGATGAGTCATTTACGAAAGGATCTATTAAAATTACGCCCCCTAATCCGGCGCCATACAATGCTGACGATGGTCCTTTTAATACCTGAACAGATCCCATATCATTTAAACTCATATCCTCTATTGAAGTAATCCCATCTCCATCTGTTAATGGCATTTCTCCCCAATAAGCTTTAATACGATTTGAGTTATAAGGAGTGCGCGATCCGACTCCCCTGATTGTGATTCTGTTAGTGCTCATGGTTCCCTGCTGCATAAAAACACCCGGCATGGAATTTAGTTGTTCTGAAAGCTGATAAGAATTTCCTGAATGTATTTGCCATGTAGATAACTTAGAATACCCACCTGGCCATTTCTGTTGAGAGCTTATATTTATAGGAGCCTGGACAGAAACCTCATCTATAAATTGTGGTTTTATGTTTTGTGTACTATCATTAAGTTCCTGACTGCTTATAGTTGAAACACAAATAATTCCTGCCAAAAGGAGTATATATTTAATCATATATAATTTAACAACCAATGTGCAATATACAGATCTAAATTATCAGACAACAAGCATCAATTAACGGAGGATCCAGTATCTGATAACTATTATTGAGTTTTTTGATAAAGTGTTGAAGATTTTCATGACTTCCAGTTTCAAAAAATCAGCGACTTTATATTTCCCTTTTAATCTAAAATAATACCTACCATATTAATACTTGATAATCAAACCAGTATTTACTCAACAGGATTCAATTTCAATATTTTACCCGGTTTTTCAATGGCTACATAAATATAACCATCAGGACTCATTTCCACATTTCTAACCCTGCCAATATTTTGCAATAACTTTTCCTCATGAACTACTTTTTCACCTTCTAAAACCACTCGCTGAAGATATTCGAAACGCAACGATCCGGTAAGGATATTGTTCTTCCAATTCGGATATCTATCACCTTTTACGAATGTCATGCCACAAGGGGCAATAGAAGGAACCCAGTATAAAACAGGCTGTTCCATACCCGCTTTTGCTGTGTCATTGGTAAAAGTTGTACCATTGTAATTGATGCCGAATGATATTACAGGCCAACCATAGTTTTTACCGGGTTCAATCAAATTGATTTCATCGCCTCCTTTAGGACCATGCTCATCCGTCCATATTCTGCCGGTTACAGGGTGCATACAAACACCTTGTGGGTTTCTGTGACCATAGGAATAGATTGAATGCTTAGCACCTTTTTTATGTACAAATGGATTGTCCTTTGGAATACTTCCGTCATCATTAATGCGATGTATCTTTCCACAATCATTATCCAATGTTTGCGGATTCCTATCTCTGTTTCCCCTGTCTCCTACTGAAAAATATAATAACCCATCCTTATCAAATTCCAGCTTACATCCAAAGTGATGTCTGGTACCCGATTTTGGCTGCGCTTCAAATATCAGTTCTTTATCTACGAGGTTATTATCTTTAATCCGGGCTCTCATAATGGCTGTATTCACCAGATTATCATCCTTTGTATCAGGGGCTGAATAGGCAAAATATAACCATCCGTTTTTCTTATAATTGGGGTGTAATTCCAAATCAAGCAAACCACCTTGTCCTTTAGCTTTAATTTCAGGAAGACCTGAAATTTTTTGAAGTTCATTATTATGGGCATACCTATACAACTCACCTCTTCTTTCCGAAATCAATAAATCTCCATTGGGTAAAAATTCCAATCCCCAGGGAACATCCAACCCATCCACTATGGTATCCACCCTAAATTTCTGATCTTCACTAACTTCTATCCCTGAAGAATTAACCTGACCCTGATCCGAAACTAAAGGTACCATGGTAGACAATCCCAGGATGTAATTGGCCAAGTCGTTGATTTGAGCATCAGACAATCCTTCATCAAATGCAGGCATACCATATTGAGCTCTGCCATGTTTAATGCTGTTTATAATTTCATTTTTATTATGACCAAAAAACCAATCCCGATTTACAAATGATGATTTTTTATCATTATGGCAACCCAAACAATAATTTTTAAAAGTTTCCTCAACTTCTTCTGCCTGAGGTATCTTCATTGAAAAACGATCATCTAATTTCGAAGACGTAACCATAACAATAAAAGCAACGGTGGTAATAATCAAAATTTTCTTCACAACTGATTTGTATTGATAGAAAACACATTTATCGACGTATTGTTGAATAAGTTATGAAATGAAATGGAAAAATAAAAATCTTATTTATTTAATTTTCAAATATTTCCCCGGTTATACTGAGATCTTTATTTACATATTGTGTTTTTACATCCAGTTCTTTTATAATACTTAATGCTTCTTCAATAGTTCTGCCGGATAATCATTGATTTCTAAAATGCGAATGGCATTGCGTATATTTAATCGTTTATACAAATATAGCTGACCAACCTTTTGAATTCGTTCTATCTACAAACATAAATAATTCATTAACTTCTAAATCATTATATATTTTATCTTATAGTACTTGAAAAGCATCTGTATTATTTCTATTTCAGAAATACTTTTCAATTAGATCAAAGTCAAAATATTCATCTTTAACTTTTCCGAATGTTTCTTTAAGTTGACTTTTCTGTCTCTTATTTTTTTAAACATAGTTGAGGATTGTGGTATCGCGCATAGATGAAATAATATGTCTTATTTTGTAATCTGATTTTAAATAAAAATTAAACTCTGGCTTTTACTCTTTTCAGGTATATACGTTCAAAATAATAAGCAAGTAAAATACCTACCGAATAACAAATCAGGTCGCTATATAAAAATCCATACCCTAGAATTAATCCAAAGACCTTAATTCTCCTTAAAGCATCAATCCATTGAGCATGATACAATTGAGAAAACTCAATGACAAAGGAAAATAGTAACGCATAGATTAAACCCATCATAATATTTTTGCGATAAAAGATTATTATAAACATCCAAAACACCATACTGCCCCATAATACATCACCCAAATAGGCATCAATTACACGAGGGAATTCAATAAATTCAGACCGCGAAAATAATCCTGCCAGAATAGTTATAAGAAAGAAAATAACTCGTCGTTTAAGCATATTTTAGCTTTAGTATTGAAGTGTTAATTATTTTTTAGCCTAGTGTTCGTCTATAAAGTCCAACT